>JAFVZP010000027.1 GCA_017508105.1 Clostridia bacterium | reverse complement strand
GGCGGTCGCTCTTTTCCACGGGGGAAGTGGGACGGATTTCGTAACCCCAACGGCAGGACTGTACGCAGGCGCCTCGGTTGGACGGTCTGCCGTCCAAATAATTGGACAAAAGGCACCGACCGCTGTAAGAAATGCACATGGCGCCGTGGACGAAGGATTCCAACTCCATATCCGGGCAAAGCTCGTGAATTTCCTGCATTTCCTTTACGGACAGCTCACGCGCCAAAACCACACGGGAAACGCCCTGCTCCCGCCAGAATTTGACGGCGTGAGCGTTGGTGGTGTTTGCCTGCGTGGAGAGATGAAGGGTGAGCTTGGGGGCGACCTTTTTTGCAAGATATACAACGCCGGGGTCGCTCAGCAGCACGGCATCCACGCCGATTTGCTGTAAAAACACGAGATAGCTTTCCAATTCGGCAAAATCGGCGTTACGGGCGTAGATATTGACGGTAACGTAGATTTTTTTGCCGAGGGCGTGGGTGTACTCGGTGGCTTGACTCAGTTCTTCACGGGTAAAATTCTCTGCAAACGAACGCAGAGAAAAGCTTTTTCCGCCGACGTAAACGGCATCGGCGCCGTATAAAAGCGCTGTTTTCAGTTTTGCAAAGTTGCCTGCGGGGGCAAGTAATTCCACTTTCATATTCATTTATCTCTTGACGGACACAGCCACGCCGTCGCCCACGTCGATGACGCTGGTGAGAAAGTCCTTATCCTCCGTTAAATTTTGTAAATATTCACGCATTTTTTTGACAAACAGCTTGTGCTTTTCGGGCGTGGGGGTTTGTCCGCTGACCCAGCCGAAGAGCAGAACGTCGTCAGCAAATACCACGCCGCCCTTATCGAGCATGCGCTTCAACTCGGGCATGTATCGGGGGTATTGCGCTTTGGGGCCGTCTAAAAAGACAAAATCGTACTTGGCGTCCATCATGCTTAAAATTTCACCCGCATCGCCCAAATGACAGGTGACGCGGTCTGAAAAGCCCAGATCGGACAGATTTTTCTTTGCCTCTATATAGCGCTCCTCGTCAATTTCTATGGTGGTGACGTGCGCGTCGGGGCAAACGGTGAGCATTGCCGCCGCGCTCAACCCCACCGCCGTGCCGATTTCCAGAATTTTTTTGGGACGGAGCGAAGAGAGATATACCAAAAGGTACTGGAGCGTTTGGTCGTCCATGACGGGAATGTGCCGTTCGAGCGCCGATTGGCGCAAGGCTTGAATTGTATTGTCGATGCGCAAAGATACCAGACTTTGCGTATAGATTTTGTCCATATTCATACCGTGTGTACCGTTTTTAATTAAATTTCCGTAATAACGGGCACAATGAGGGGGGCTTGCTTGGTCTTTTTATAGAGATAGCCTTTGAGCATTTTGACGATTGCCTTGGACAAGCCGTCGCTGTCCCCCTGTTGCAGGTCGTATTGGGAAATAGCGCTCATGACGACGTTTTTGACTTCCTTTTCGTAATCGCGCTCGTCGCCGAATAAGATGCCGACGTTTTCAATGTTGGGCTCGCCTACCGGCACGCCGCCGCTGACGACCACCGAAATGACGAAGACGCCCTCGGAGGCGAGCTTTTTACGGTCGCGAATGACTTCGGAGGTCTTGAAATCCTCACTGCCCGTGCCGTCGATAATCATGGAGCCGGCGGGGAAGCTTTCGCCCTGTCGAAGAGTGGTATCGGTAATCTCCACACAGTTGCCGATGTCAGCCAAGAAGATATTGGAACGGGGCATGCCCAGAGAGAACGCCAAATCGCCGTGGAGCTTTAAATGGCGGTATTCACCGTGAACGGGAATGAAAAACTTGGGTTTTAAGAGCGTGTGAATGATTTTATGCTCTTCCCGACAGGCGTGGCCGGATACGTGAATTTTTTCCAGACTTTCATAGACGACGGTGGCGCCCTTTTTGTATAAATTGTTGATGACACGGTAGACCATCTTTTCATTGCCCGGAATGGGGCTTGCCGAAATGATGATGGTGTCGTTTTCGCCAATGGTGATTTTATTGAATTCTCCGCTCGCCATGCGAGTCAGCGCGCTCATGGGTTCGCCCTGCGAGCCCGTGGAGACGATGACAATTTCTCTGTCGAAATAATTTTTAACCTTTTCCACGTCGACGAGAATACCGTCGGGAATGTGCAATTCGCCGATTTTACTTGCCGCTTCCACTACGTTGAGCATGCTTCTGCCCGAAAGCGCAACACGGCGTTTGTATTTTACCGCCAGATCAACAATCTGTTGCAGACGGTGGACGTTGGATGCAAAGGTGGCGATGACCAGACGGCGGGATGCGTGTTCGGCGAAGAGATGGTCTAGCGTGGTGCCGACAACCGTTTCGCTCATGGTATAGCCCGGGCGTTCGATGTTGGTGGATTCACCCATGTACAAAAGCACGCCCTCTTTGCCGAGTTGAGAAATTCTGTTTAAATCTATGGGTTCGCCCGCAACGGGGGTCATGTCGATTTTAAAATCGCCGCTGTGGTAAATGATGCCGTAAGGCGTGCGAATGGCGAGAGCAACGGCGCCCGCAGTGGAGTGATTGACGTTGACAAACTCCACCGAAAGCGAACCGAGCTTGACAGTACTGCCCGAAGTAACCGTGCGGAAATCGACGTTTTGCAGGCGGTGTTCACGCAGCTTGTTGTCCGCCAATGCAAGCGTGAGCTTGGTACCGTATACGGGCGTGCGGGGGAGCAGCTCTTTTAATAAATACGCCAATCCGCCGATGTGGTCCTCGTGGCCGTGGGTGAGTAAGATGGCCCGAATTTTATCCTTGCGCTCGATTAAATAGGAAGCGTCGGGCACCACGAGGTCTACGCCCGGCATTTCTTCGTCGGGGAAGGTATCGCCTGCGTCGATGACGATGATATCGTTGCCGTATTCAATGGCGGTCATATTCTTACCGATTTCACCGACACCGCCGAAGAATAAAATGCGAATGGGCTTTTTGCCCTTTTTGCCCTTTGTTTTGGGCATGGTGCCCGTGCTTTCGGCAGACGCCGCAGCTTTTTTACGGGGCTTTTTGGGCGTGGGTTGCGTAAAAGAATCGAGCGAGGCCTGATTCAACAGCTCGGTAAGAGAACGGGTGCGTTTGATTTGCGTACCTGCGGGAGAAGTTATTTTTAACTTTTTTTCCCGAGCAGCCCGTTTGGGTTTTTGAGATTTTTGAGTTGTTTTATCCCGTTCCGCTATGGGTTTTTCTTTTGATTTTTTTGCGGGTTTATCCTTAACCTGCGAACGGGGTTTGCTTTGTATTTCTTTCAAATAAAGAACTCCTTAATTGAGATATATTTTTAAATTTTTGACTTTTTTGGATTTGGCTAAACATAGATAGAGAGCCGATATAAAATCAGCCCTCTCTTCTACCGTAAATTTTAATTACTGCCCGAATGTTAGAAAGAAGCCAAGTCTTTCTTTTCGGTGATGCTTGCCTTGATTAAGCCTTCGGCAATCATCTGTTCGTCGCTCTTATAGGTGTATTCGCTAACGTAGTCAATTTCCTTCTTATGCACACGCTGCGCCTTTAAGCCTTCCATCATTTCAAAGATGAGGGAAATTGCTTTCTTTAAGCCCATGTTGCTCTTTACTTTTACCATCATCGGCGTACTTTCGTATGCTTTTACGTCGCCAACGTATTTGTGGTGGTATTTGGTGATGGAGTATTCATCGGGGTTGAGCGCAAGGTATACGCAAAGCGTTTTGCCGTTGATGCTCATCTTCGCAATGGTGTCTCTGCCGAAGTTGTATCTGTCGGCGTTCCAGGACATATTGCCCTTCACCTTGCCGTAGGAGAGCAGTTCGTTTTTAATTTCGCTGTAGTAATACTTCACGTCGTCGGACGCCTGTCTTAACTTACATTCGTAGCTGCGTTTCAAGCGAACGGTCTTACCCATTTCCTGCGCCGTTTCTTCCAACGCCGCCGTTTCGGCAACCGCTTCGGCAATGCTCAGTTCCAATGCCGCAGCCGCTTCCAATTCCTCTTGCGTGGGCTGTTTGGGTTCTTCTTCGACGGGTTCTTCTGCCGTTTCTTCAAAGAGCTCCTCTACGATTTCGGTTTCGGCTTCTTCTTCGGCTTTTTCCTTGAACAGTTCTTCAAAGGTTTCTTCTGCAGGTTCTTCGGCGGGTTCGTCTACCAGTTCCTGTACGGGCTCTTCGATGATTGCGTATTCCTCTTCAACGGGAGCGACTTGTTCTTCCTGTACGACGGGGATAAATTCTTTTTGCTTGAGGATTGCAAGGACTTCTTCAACCAAGGTGTTGGTTTTACCGCTGCTTTCTTCTACGGCGGTGATGACACGTGCCGCATCATCCGTTTCGTCCATTTCAATGCCGTGTTCTGCGAGGTATGCCTCAACGTCCTCTGCCGTGCCGTTGAGCTTTTCCTCTATACGGTTGGCAATTTCGTCATAGTCGACCTCGGGCAGAGCTTCCATAATTTTGGCGGCAACTGCGTCGTAATCAATTGCTGCGGTGGGTACTTGTATACGAGCAGTGATGGCGTCAGCCAATTCTTCTGCGTCGAGCTGTGCGGCGGGAAGAACCACTTTATCGGCAATGGCTTGCGTGAGCTCGTCAAAGTCAACTTCCAAAGGAGGTAATTCCATTTTTTCTACGATGGATTCTGCCAAGCTTGCGGTATCCACGGTAGGAGCAGCAACTTCAATCTTAGCGGCAACCGCATCGGCTACGTCTTCTACGTTTAACTGTAAGGACGCAAGATCTACCTTGCTTGCAACGCTTTCTGCGAGGGCGTCTACATCGACGGGCGCAGCAATCTTGTCAGCCAAAACACCGACGAGAGAGTCTACGTCCACTTCGATGGGAGTGTTCTGTAATTTTTGAAGGATATCTGCGGAAATGGCACCGGTATCGATTTCGCAACAAGTGCTTGCGGGAATTGCAACCAAGACCTTTTCGGCAACGCTTTGAGCCAGAGCGTCGAAGTCGTAAGCCGCAGGGGCTTGTTCTTCGGATTTTGCTTCGGCAAGCTTTTCCGCAACCTTTGCGGCGAGCACGTCGTAATCCATGGCCGTGAGATTGTTAGCAATTTTTTCGGCGAGGTAATCGTAATCGAAGGCCGAAGCCTGCTCTTGAGCCTGCTCTTCGGTTTCTTCGGGAGTCTCTTCCGGTTGTGCCGCAGCCTTGTTGGCTTCTAATTTTTCAACCACGCCGTCAATAATACGGTCGTAGTCCACGACGAACTCTACCAAGGGTTCCTCTTTTTCTTCGGATGCAAGTTTGCCTTCCAAATCACTGAGCTTGGATTCGATATTGGCTTGGGTTTTGTCGAGCGCTTCCTGAACAAAATCCGTAGTCATGTCATAGACAGACTCGTTTTGCTGGTTTAAGTAAGCGAACTCGCGCTTGAGGTTGGTAATTTTTTCTTCCAAACCTTCAAACATAACCGCATTCTGTTGGGCGAGGATCTGCACCTCTTTTACGGCGGTGTTTACCTTTTCTTCCAAAGCAACATCGCTTAAATTATCTTGATAGATTGCCATAACTTGATTACCTCACAAAAAGTATTTATAGTATCCTTGCATACTATTCTACAACATAATTTCGAAAATGTAAATAGTCTTTTGAAAAATTTTTTGAATTTTTTTAATTTTTTTTTAAATTTTTCCTAAAACGACCGTTTCCCCCCTATCATGTCCTTAAATAACACCCAAAAACAAGGGGGTAATTATTTTTTTTCGCTTATTTTTTTGAATTTATTTTCGCTTCATTTGCTTGCAAAAAAAAAATAAAAGGGTATATAATAAGAACTGTTCCGTAAAATGGAGCGCTTTTCATCTTTTAGAAACTATTATTTTATTCATATTTAAAGGAGTGAATATATTATGAGAGCTTACAATTTTGCAGCAGGTCCTTCCACCCTTCCCTTGGAAGTTTTGGAAGAAGCACAGAGAGAACTTTTGGACTTCCAGGGCACCGGTATGTCGGTTACCGAAATCTCCCACCGCAATAAAAAGTTCATGGCAGTGGTAGAAGAAGCCGAGGCTTCCTTGCGTAGCCTCATGAACATTCCCGACGACTACGCCGTGCTCTTCGTGCAAGGCGGCGCTTCCCAACAGTTTGCCGCTATCCCTTTGAACCTCATGCACAACGGCAAGGCCGATTATATCGTAACCGGCAACTTCGCGGAAAAAGCATACGAAGAAGGCATTATCTACGGTGGCGACGGTGCAAAATGCGTGGCTTCCTCCAAGGACAAGAACTATACCTATATCCCCGACGTGGATAAGATTGCGTTCAACGCCGATGCCGATTACGTACACATCACCTCCAACAACACCATCTTCGGTACCCGTTACGTTAAATTCCCCGAAACGGGCAACATACCCTTGGTTGCCGATATGTCCTCTGAAATTTTATCCAGAGACGTGGACGTATCCAAGTTCGGCGTTATCTATGCCGGCGCACAGAAGAACATCGCTCCCGCAGGCGTTACCATCGTTATCGCCAAGAGAGATTTGATTAAAAACCCCTTGAAAATGTGCCCCACCATGCTCAAATGGAAAACGCAGGACAAGGAAGGTTCGCACTCCCTCTACAACACGCCCCCTTGCTTCCCCATCTACGTTGCAAACCTCGTTATGCGCAGACTCATCAAGCTCGGCGGCGTCAAAGAAATCAACAAGATCAACGAATACAAAGCCGGACTCCTGTACGACTTCATCGACAATTCCTCCCTCTTTAAAAATAATGTACAGAAGGAATTCCGTTCCATCATGAACGTTCCCTTCGTAACGGGTAGCGAGGAATTGGACGCTAAGTTCATCAAGGAAGCAACCGCAGCCGGCTTGGTTTCCTTGAAGGGTCACAGATTGGTTGGCGGCATGAGAGCTTCCATCTACAACGCTATGCCCGTAGAAGGCGTACAGGCGCTCATCGAGTTCATGAAGAAATTTGAAACGGAGAATAAATAACCATGGCTAAAATTTTAAAGTTAAACGCTATCAGCCCCGTTGCTGATAAAGTAATCCCTTCTTCCTACGGTTATTCGGATAAAGAAGTTAACCCCGAAGGCATCATGGTGAGAAGCGCGCAAATGAAGGAATACGACTTTGACGCAAACCCCGCTCTGTTGGCGATTGCCCGCGCGGGTGCAGGCGTAAACAATATTCCCTGTGACGTATGTGCTCAAAAGGGCATCGTTGTTTTCAATACCCCCGGTGCAAATGCAAACGCCGTTAAGGAATTGGTGCTTTGCCAGCTCCTCTTGGGCGGCAGAAAAATTATCGACGCCGCTGCATGGGCGCAGACCTTGGGCAGCGAAGGTGAAAACTTCTCCAAGGTAGTGGAAAAGGGCAAGGGTAAGTTTGTCGGTCAGGAAATTATCGGCAAGACCTTGGGCGTTATCGGCTTGGGCGCCATCGGCGCCGCCGTTGCAAACTCCGCTTTGACTCTCGGCATGAAGGTAATGGGCTATGACCCCTTCATCTCCGTCAACGCCGCTTGGAGATTGGACCGTGAGGTAAAGCACGTTTACAGCACGGATGAAATTTTCAAAAACTGCGACTTCATCTCGTTGCACGTTCCCGCAACCCCCGATACCAAAAACCTCGTAAACAAGGATACCTTGGCGATGTGTAAGGACGGCGTGGTTATTGTAAACGATGCAAGAGGCGAATTGGTAAATACCGCAGACATGATTGCCGCTGTGGAAAGCGGAAAGGTAAGCCGTTATTTGACCGACTTCGGCGCACCCGAAATGTTGGGTAAGGAAAACATCGTTATCTTCCCCCACCTCGGCGCAAGCACCCCCGAAGCCGAAGATAACTGCGCGTTCATGGCTGCCAACCAATTGGTGGACTTCATTGAAAACGGCAACATTACCAACAGCGTAAACTATCCCGCATGCTCCATGCCCAGAAACAGCGCGGCAAGAGTAACGGTTATGCACAAGAACGTAAAGGAAATTTTATCCAAAATTACCGCTGCCGTATCCGCAGAAGGCATCAACATCGCCAACATGCAGGATACCTCTAAGGGCGAATACGCTTACCTCATTCTGGACTTGGACGAAAAGCCCTCCGACGCTTTAATTGCCAGCCTCTCCGCTTTGGAAGACGTTATTCGTGTAAGAGCTATTTAACCTTTAAAAGTATTTAAACGTACGGACATAAAAAACCCATCTGCTCAGCAGATGGGTTTTCTTTTTTATAAAAATTTTTATTGAGATTTGGATGGAGCGTCCGAGTCTTTGAGCGAAAGAATATACCGTTCGTATTCCTCCTCGGTGATCGTGGGAATTTTATTCTTTTTCTTTTTTGGCATACTTACTTTCTCCTTACAGAAAAATTTTATTATCAGTATGCCCTTACGGCGCATTTTTTATTCCCCGCTTTAAAGCAGAATGCAAAAGAGAGAGCTCTTGCCTTCGTTGACGATTCTGGAAATAGTACGGCGCATCTTTTTCTG
>JAFVZP010000004.1 GCA_017508105.1 Clostridia bacterium | reverse complement strand
ATCTCCTCATCCCGCCCGATGACGGGGTCGATTTTATGCTGACGGGCACGCTCGACCAGGTCGGTGCCGTATTTATTCAATACGTCGTAGGTATCCT
Organism: Clostridia bacterium; assembly: GCA_017508105.1. GTDB lineage: Bacteria > Bacillota > Clostridia > Christensenellales > Borkfalkiaceae > RGIG4074. Next base: position 8,711 of record JAFVZP010000004.1, on the reverse strand, counting down.
CGGGGCTATCCGAATTGACGCGCGCGCTTCCGCGCACCTGCGCCAAGGACTGCAAAAAGGCGTTTTTGGTGATATTGAACTGTTTATACAGCGCCTTCGCGGTTGTATCCGCTCCGTCCAACAAACCGAGGAACAGATGCTCCACGGAAATATAGGCGTCCTTCATGGCGTTCATGTGCTTTTCGGCGAGCTCTATGCTCTTGGCAAGCTCGGGAGAAAGGTAGCGCTCTCCCCCCGTCACCTTGGGCATGGTGGCTACTTTTTTATCTATCTCCATACTCAGAGCGTGGACGTCTACGCCCATTCTGAAAAGAAGTTTTTTAATCAGTCCGTCGTCATCGGACAACAGTGAGCTCAAAAGATGCGCCTGTTCAACGCGTTGGTTGCCGTTTTCTTCGGAAAGTCGGCTTGCCGATTGCAGAGCGCTAAGCGATTTTTGCGTAAATTTTTCTGTGTTCATATTTTTTCCTCCTGTCGCGAATGTTTCTTTCAATTTATTTTTAAACCGATTTTTGCTTTTTAAACAGAACGCAGAAAAAAAGTAAAGCGGCTTGAAAAAACAACCGCTTTACCTGTATACATTATTTAAGAATTGTTTGACAGCGTTTTATATATCCCCTTGGACAGCTTTATCAAGCGTTCGGGGGCGTTATCCTTGGGGTTGCACGCACAGTGCATAAGCAATTCGTGCAGCACCTTGCCGATAAAGCAAGCCGGAATTTGAACAGAAAGCAAATCCTTGCCCGTGATTTTTAAATCTTTGAGGCAAAAAGGTGCGCCCTCTTTTTGCATACGGGTTATAATATCTTTCCAACGTGCTACAATAGAGGAAGGAGAAGCATCGTCCTGACAGGCGGAATAATCGGCCTGTTTTAAGGCAAGAAGGTCGGGCAAGATGGCGTAATTTTCTACGAAAAATCGGCGCAGCTTATTTTCTTTGGTAACGCCTTGCACGTCGTACATATGCCAATAGATGAGGGCATGGGTATCCTCTATCAGTCTTTTAGGCGCTTTTAAGCGGGTGAGTATGCTTGTGCAAAGCGCTGCACCCACTTCGGCGTGGCTGTAAAAATTTCCATCCTCACGCATGCAACGCGGTTTGCCCACGTCGTGCAAGAGCGCCGCCCAGCGAATAGATATAGGCGCATACAGCACGCAACGCAGGGAATGCTCCAATACGTCGTAACGGTGAAAGGCGGGCGGCTGCGCCATACCCTCGCCCTCGGCGAGCTCGGGGAAAATTTGCGCCAGAACGCCCGTTTGCTTTAAAATATGCAGGGCTTGATAGTGCCCGTCCTTTACCCCGTATTTTCGGTCGGCGTGCAGAAGAAGATTGAGCTCGGTGAAGATGCGCTCGGGCGCAATGTCCTGAATGAAAGAGGCGTGTTCCTTGGCGGCTTTAAGCGTATCTTCATCGGGTGTAAAGCCCAACTGACCGCCCTGACGGGCAAGGCGTAAAAGGCGCAAGCCATCCTCGCCGAACACCCGTCGACTTTCCCGAACGGTGCGCAAGATTTTATTTTCAATATCCAAAATACCGCCCAGAGGGTCGCAAAAGGTCTTGGTTTGAACGCAATAATACACGGCGTTGCAGGTAAAGTCTCTGCGACAGGCGTCGAGCATGATATCCTCGGTGAAATAAACCGCCGTGGGGGTATGCTCGCCGCGAACGTATACGTCCGAACGGAAGGACGTGAACTCATACTCCCGCCCCTCTTTGTCCTGCAGTTTTACCGTGCCCGTATTTTTATACTGCGAGCGAACGGTAAAGCCGCACTGCTCGGCGCACAGAGAAAATTTTTCGGCGGATACGGGAGCGCAAATATCCCAATCGTTGAAATCGTCGGGCGCTTTGGCATAGCCGCACAGAAAATCGCGTACGCTGCCGCCCACGACGTAGAGCGGAAAGGGAGTTTTTTCGGCGAGTATTTTCAATTGTTCGGGAAGAAGATGGTACATAGCTTACAGGAGCAATAGCTTGCGGATAAATACTGCCGTGGGGAAAACCATGAATACGGCGAATACAGCCAGTGATAACACCACCGAAGCGACGGCTATGGGCGTTTGCAGATTTTTGACCCAATCTTGCTTTTTATTGAGTACGTATGCGATGAAACCAAGCGAAAGCAGGCTGGCGACAATCGAAAGAATGCTGTATACGGGGTAAGGAGAGGAATAGCGAATTTCCACCTGATTGACGCCCTTTTCCAAGGGCACCAAGATCATGTGCATACCGTTTTCAATCAACTCCACCTCTTTGCCGTTGACGTACGCCTTCATGCCGTCGATGGCGACGTAGTTCATGAACAGATACTCCCCGTCCGTCTGCGCCGTTGCACTGACGTTATACGACGTTTGAAGGAATGTGTTTTTGATTTCATACTCGCAGGCACGTTGCCAAAGCTCGGCAGAGAGCCGTTCCACCGTAGCTTTGGAAATTGCCTTATTAAAGCATTTTTCCTTGACCTCCTCGACGGTCAGCTCATAATCGGGGTCGTCGCTGTAAAGATAGACGGTATAAAAGGAAAAGCTCGATTTATTTTGATAGGTGAACGTCTTGATTTCGCTGATATCCTTGGCTTTGGTAAACTCGTCGGGCTTGACGAAATATTTGATACCTTTATCGGTGGGCAGTTCGCTGTAAAGCGAGAAATCGCCCGAGGTCTTTAAGTAAAGGCGTACATATATTACCTGCTCACTCTCTTTGGTTTTGTCGTTGGTAACAGTGGTATAACCGACGTCGCTTGACGTGAGCGGATAGGTTGTGAATACTTCCCCTTCTCCGCCTAAGAAGGAGTATAAGTTTTGCATGTTATCAAAATAATCGTTATACTTCTCGGTGACACCCATGTCCGAATTGGACAGGGTATAGGCGGTGGGAAACGCAAGGGAATTTTTAAAGAGCACAAAGTCTCTTTCTCTTGAAATTTCCTCTAAATAATCGCGGTTTAAAGGCGTGTTTTTATTTCCCTCTTTATCAAATTTCTGTAAAAAGTAGCGATGGCTTAAGAAACAGTCGGCAAGGAGCGTTCCGTTGAAGTTTTTAATGGTATTCACGCCGTTTCCGCCCGTGCCCAATACTTTGGCTGCGGCAAAGTTATCGCTATCCGTGACCGAAGAAAATACGCTGTATGCGTTGACGTCCGTCACCACGGTATAGTTACAGCTCATGCTGTCCGAATAATCCTTGATGCGGTAATAATAATCGGGGTCGTCGTCCTGCGCGCGCATTTGCTCGAACAGCCCATTGCAAATATCGTAACGAATGGGGTTATAGATGTTGCCACTGACGATTTGAGAGCTGTAAAAGACGACCTGTGAAAGCAGTACCGCCGCCATGCAGGGGTAGAGCAGTTTTACGTTTAACAGACGGAATTTATAGAGCAATGCGCCTAACGCTACGATAATGCCCACGACGCCGAATAAAATGGCGATGCCTTCCAATCCGCCCGTAGAATGGGCAAAGGAGGAAGAAAAGTCTACCGACAGCTCCTTGGCTTTTTTTATGAGCGACTCCAAAGCCGGCCAGAAGCTGAAATTGATGCCCGCTTTATTGCGTACCACGCAGAAGATTTCATAGATTGTAAGACAGGCAAGCACGCATAATAGCGCAAAGACAATGAAAATAACTGTATGCCAGACGGTGTTTTTACGCTTTTTAGCCGTAAGCTCCTTTGATTTTTGAGGCGCAGCGGCTTTTTTTGCTTTTACTCGGTTTTGGGCGGTATTTACGGGCATGGGTGCGCTGTTTTCGGCGTTCGTCATACCTTCAAGCTGTAATGCAAATCTGGTTTTTCTACCAAAGGAGAACTGCTCCAGCACAAGACAGGCGACGAACAGCTCGTACACGGCGTTTAAAAAACCGAACCGAAGCGCATAGGACATATACGAGCCCATATTCAGCAAAAGGCAACATTCGTCCACCAAAACGGGCATCATGATAAGAATGCCGGCAAAGAAAAGAAAGCGGCTTTCTTTGGTTTTAAATCTGTTTTGAATGAAATAGACGACGATTAAGAGTATAAACAGCGCATCGCTTAAGATGTACGAGAATTTACGGTAATAGCTGAGAGTGCCCACGTCGTTCCAAAGAGAATCGAACAGCCCCGTGTTTCTGCCCGACTGCAGATAGGCAAACAAGGAAGGCAGCATGATGGGCAGCGCGGCTAAAACACCGCAAAGATAGGCAAGAGAAATTTTAAAGAGATAGTCCTTTCGCTCCTGCTTTTTCACTACCAGGAAGCCATAAAGCACAAAGATGGGATAGCTGATGAACATGGAAAAGCACGCGATGGAGAAACAGGTATAGATGCAAGCCGTAATAACCAGCGCCAAATAGCGGATTTTACCCGTTTTACGCATAAAATCGAAGGCGAGCACGCCAAGAGGCAGATAGATTAAAAAATCCATCCAGTTGATGTAGGTGTTGGACACGAAGGTATAGCCGCAGAAGGCGTATAAAAGCGCCGTGGGGAACACCAGCAAGGGGTGCATCTTTTGAAAGCGCACACGCATTAAGATGATTGCCGAAATGGCAATACAGCTCAATTTTACGGGCAACATGAAGGAAGCGGCATAATATACGTTTGTTTCGCCGAAGAGGAAAAAGATAAAGGTAAACGGACTGAACAGACAGTACATGACCGTGCCGAATACGTCCATGCCGCCCGCCAAGCGGTAGGAATAAAAGAGCGAGGCGTCACCCTTGACGACATCAAAAAAATGCTCGGCAAAGGGTACGATTTGTACGGCTAAATCGTATTGCGAAACGCAAGACTTTGAAAACGGAAACACCTTAAAATATCGGAGCATGCCAAAGAATAAGCCAAAAATGACGAGGGTTACGCCAAGGCATAATAAGACGGTTAAAGCTATACTTTTCAGCTTACTTTTGGGTTGATTTTGAAGCACGTCAGCGGTTTGTTGCACTTTTCTCTATCCTTTTTTACGCTTTTTCTTTATTATACCCCATACGCAAGGTTTTGTCAATGGGGTAATGAAAAGGACGTAAAAAAGAGTTGCGTTCTTTATTAAAACGCAACCCTTTTTTCTCTTTATTTTATTGTTTGTTCTGTAAATATTGATGCGCAAATTCCGCCAATACCTTTTCAAACTGAACGCCGTAGACATGACCGTCTTCGGTGGCTTGAATACACGCCGCCACGAACAACGCCGCCGCTTGCGCCGCTTTGAAGAGGTCGTTGTTCGCAAGGTATGCGCCTGTGAATACCGAAGCAAAGACGTCGCCCGTGCCGTGGAAGGAGCCCTTTAATTTTGGGGCGAAGAAGAACTCTGTCTTCTGCGTTTTGGGCGAATAGGCGGCAAAGCCGATTTGATCCCCTTCCTCTACGCCCGTGAGTACGATATCGAACGAGCCGATTTTTTTCAATTCGGCAATGAGCGATTGAGCCTTGGCTCGGTCGCACTTAGGCGTGTACGCTTGACCCGTTAAATAGCAAGCCTCGGTGATGTTGGGCAGGATAATTTGCGCACCCTGCATGAAGGCACGCACCTCGGCAACATACGCATCGTCGAACATGGGATAGAGCTTACCATTGTCGCCAAACACGGGGTCGACGACGAGCAGAGCGTCCTTTTCCGACAGTTCCCTGATTGCCTTATTGACGATGGTAAAATGCTCCTTTCTGCCCAGATAGGCGGTATAGACGGTGGAAAACCGGTGGTTGTCCGCTTTCCAGCTCTCTATCATGTCCTCCATGTTCTTTGCGAGGTCTAAAAAGGTGAAATTTTTGAACATGGTATGCTCGGATAAGATAGCCGTGGGCAAGACGCAGGTTTCCATGCCGAAGGCGGATAAAATGGGCATGGCTACGGATAACGAGCATTGACCGACGCAGGATAAATCCTGTACGGTTAATATTTTATTTTTTCTGTTTTGCATATTCATTTCCTCACTTTTGCAGGTTAAATACAGTATAACACAGTTTTCAAGTTATTGCAATAAACGGTTGACGCCAATACAATTTTAAAAATTTATTTTTTCATCCCTGAAAAGTTTTGTGCAAGCCAAGAGATATCCAGCTTCCATTCGGGAATGCGGTTGCGGCGGATATGGTCTTGATTGGCTTTGCCGAGCGCTGCGCGGTAGTCGGCATACGAACAGCCATTGACCTGCATAAACCATTCGCACGCCTCCGCTTCACCGCCCATGAGCTGGGTTCTGCCGATGTGCACTACCGAATGACAGCGGTGGCAGAGTGTAACCACGTCTACGAGCGTCTGCGTACAGGCAGCTTCGTCATAAGACCAACGCTCGTGCGCTTCCAAACGGCGAACCGAGCGGTTGCAAATCATACATCGTCCCTGCGCACGGGCGTAGGCGTCAAAACGGACGGCATCCCACTCCTTGGGAGAGAGAATAGAACGCAGATTGCTGTACCAACAGCTATCGGGAACCAATTCAAAGTTGAGTTTGTATTGCATAGGCATAAAATAAACGGGTGGGTTTATGATAAAAAAGAACCGATTGAAAAATCGGTTCTTTTTGTGATATTGCGTTTAAAATTACTTCAAGATCTTGGAGATAACGCCGGAACCTACCGTTCTGCCACCTTCACGGATGGAGAAGCGGAGCTGTTCTTCCATAGCGACGGGCTTGATGAGTTCAACGGTCATCTTGGTGTTGTCGCCGGGCATAACCATTTCAACGCCTTCGGGAAGGTTGATCTTACCGGTAACGTCGGTGGTTCTGATGAAGAATTGAGGACGATAGTTGTTGAAGAATGCGGTGTGACGGCCGCCTTCGTCTTTCTTCAATACGTATACTTGAGCTTCGAATACGGTAGAGGTATTGATCGAACCGGGTTTAGCGATAACTTGACCCTTTTCGATGGAAGTACGGTCGATACCACGGAGCAATGCACCTACGTTGAAGCCAGCTTGTGCTACGTCCAAGGACTTGTGGAACATTTCCAAACCGGTAATAACGGTGGAGATGGGCTTGTCGATCAAACCAACGATTTCAGCGGGATCGCCAACCTTAGCGCAACCTCTCTCCATACGGCCGGTAGCAACGGTACCACGACCGGAGATGGTGAATACGTCTTCTACAGGCAACAAGAAGGGCTTGGAGTCGTCACGTTCAGGGGTAGGAATGTAGCTGTCAACAGCTTCCATGAGCTCGAGGATGCAAGCGCATTCCTTGGAAGCGAGAACTTCAGCGTCGGACTTGTCGGAAGATGCCATTTCGAGAGCCTTCAAAGCGGAACCCTTAACGATAGGCAAATCGTCGCCGGGGAAGTCGTAGGAGCTCAACAAGTCACGGATTTCCATTTCAACGAGTTCCAAAAGTTCGGGATCGTCGAGCTGGTCGCACTTGTTCATGAATACTACGATGTAAGGAACGCCTACCTGACGAGCGAGCAGGATGTGCTCACGGGTCTGGGGCATAGGACCGTCGGTAGCAGCAACTACGAGGATAGCGCCGTCCATTTGAGCGGCACCGGTGATCATGTTCTTAACGTAGTCGGCGTGTCCGGGGCAGTCAACGTGAGCATAGTGACGGGAAGCCGTCTGATACTCAACGTGAGCGGTGTTAATTGTAATACCACGAGCTTTTTCTTCGGGAGCCTTATCGATCTCGTCGTATTTCATTCTTTCTGCTTCACCTCTGCGAGCGAGAGTCATCGTGATAGCAGCCGTCAAAGTAGTTTTACCGTGGTCAACGTGGCCGATAGTACCAATGTTAACGTGAGGTTTACTATTGTCGTATTTAGCTTTAGCCATAATTAAAATTCCTCCAAATATTTTTATGATTTTAAAAATGTTAAACTTGTTGCAACTAACTATCAACTTTGTGAAGTAGCGCTTTACTTTTATATTATATATTAAAACGACAAGTTTATCAAACGTTTTAACACACTATTTTTTGTTTTTTTAATTTTTTTCTCCCGTTTCGCACCTTTTATTCGTACGAAACGGGTTAAAAATCAATTTTTATTTGCCTTTGCCACGCTTGGTGATGATTTCCTCGGATACCGAACGGGGTACTTCGGAGTAGTGGTCGAACTGCATGGTGAACTGTCCTCTACCCTGCGTTCTGGAACGGAGGTCGGTTGCATAACCGAACATTTCGCTCAAAGGAATTTCCGCATTGATGATCTTTGCGCCGCTTCTGTCGTCCGTACCGACGATGGTACCTCTACGGGAGGATACGTTGCCCATTAAGTCGCCGAAGTAATCTTCGGGGGTAACGATTTCTACCTTCATGACGGGCTCTAAGAGTACGGGCTTGGCCTTTGCCATACCGTTCTTGAACGCCATGGAGCCTGCAACCTTAAACGCCTGTTCGGAGGAGTCTACTTCGTGGTAGCTTCCGTCGTAAACAACGACCTTAAAGTCTACCATTTCATAGCCTGCCAAGAAGCCGTTTGCAGCTGCTTCGCGGATACCCTTGTCGATTGCGGGGATATATTCCTTGGGAATGGAGCCGCCGACGGTTGCATCTTCAAATGCGTAACCTGCGCCTGCTTCCTGAGGAATGAGGCGAACCTTACAGTGACCGTATTGACCTTTACCACCCGACTGATGCTTGTACATACCTTCGGTTTCCACTTCGTTGCGGAAGGTTTCACGGTAAGCTACCTGAGGTGCGCCGACGTTTGCTTCTATCCAAGTCTCGACGCATCCAGCACTCTGTTGCCATGGCATCAAACTCCTCGATATCACCCGTAGCACTATTTCTAAAGCGT
>JAFVZP010000026.1 GCA_017508105.1 Clostridia bacterium | reverse complement strand
TCTTCCCGATTCATATTTTCCTTGGAAAAACGGTTGATATTGGAATCACGCATACTGACGATTAAGTCGTCCAACTCGGACATGGTATCCACGGGATACAGCCCCATGCAAACGCCCAATTTGAACTCGGATATCAGTTTGATGAATTCACGGCTGTTCAGCTTTGCGCAATTGGTTAAAATGCCGTACGCCCGACCGCAGGCGTCACGCACCGCAACGGGGCTGCGAGCGCACATTTCCTCTCTTGCGTGGATTTCGGCTTCGGCAATTTTGCACACCGCTTCGCCCACCTCGTCTAAAATTTGCTGCTCGGAAGGCCCAAGGGTGATTTCGTTGGAAATTTGATACATATACCCGTCTGCTTCGCTGCCTTCGCCGTACACGCCACGCACGGTAAGCCCCTGCTTTTTCATGTGCTGCTTTAAGGCGTGCAATAGCTCGGGCTGCTTGGTGATGGCGGGCAAAAACAGCATAACCGAGGCACGCATGCCCGTACCCAAGTTGGTGGGACAGGCGGTAAGATACCCCCATCTTTCATCGTAAGCCAAGGGCACGCAATCGCCGATGACGTCGTCAATGCCGTTTAAATATTCATAGCCCTTTAAAAGATGAAAGCCCTTGATGAAATACTGTTCCCGAATATGGTCCTCCTCGTTGACCATGATGGAGACGTTTTCGTCCTTATTTATATATACGGCGGAAATATCTCTATTATGGATGAGCGCAGGAGAAATAAGATAATTTTCTTTGAGCATTTCCAGCTCGTCCTCGTCCGTTTGGTCGAGGTAAAAGAGCCGAAAATCGTCTATCTGCTCCAAGGGTAATTTTAAAAGCTCGGCAATTTCCCTCGACTGCTTTTTGTCCTTTAAGGTATGCGGGAAGGGATAATTTCTTAAATTTCTTGCCAAACGGATGCGGGTGGAGATGACCGTACTTTCCAGATTGTCCATACAATCACTCCTCCTCGTCGTCGCCAAAGAGAATGAGCTTTAATTCCTCGGCGTTGCGTCTGTATTTCAACGCCAAGGCGTCGTTGCCCTCCCGTTCGGCTTGCGCTTGGCGCAATAAGAGCTCTCGTAAGGACTGCGCCGCCTCGTACTTGGGGTCTTTGGAGAGTTCTTTGCCGCGGTGCTCGTCGTTGTGCTGTAAGCCGTAGATATAACCGTACATTTCGCGTTCAAAATGGGTATAGCACTCGGCGCAGCCGACCAAGCCCGTGCGCAGATAGTCCTCCATGCGGTTGCCGCAAAAAGGACAGTAGTTCTCGGACATGGGTACTACCTTTTGCAAGTTTTCGCCGAGCGCTTGCGCTTGGCGGTAACACGCATCGCAAAGGTAGGTTGCCCGTTCAAAGCTGGCAAAATCAAAGGATTCTACAATATATTTTGCGGTGTTTTTTTGACAGCGGGAACAGCGCATAGGCGTATCATACCACTCCTGAAAGGGAATTGAAAAGCATAAACAGCCACTGTGCAGCGGCTGAAATTGAAGGAATTGTTATTGTTTTTTATTTTTCTTCCCCACTTTACGGCGGAAGAAAAACCAAAGAACGACGAGAATTTGCAGGGGGATTCCCAGCAAAAAGACGAGGGCGACGTTTTCCGCCCCCTCGATGGTAGCGGTTACGGTTAAACAAACGGATAATAACAGCGTCCAAATGAGTGCCGACACCGAAATTTCCCGCACGGGAAAAAATTTCCAAACCGTGCCGAGCACCGTTGCCACGATGCAGGTAGCAGGCAAGGCGTAAATAAAAAACAGCCAACTGTACGAAAATTGAGGCGCAAGGATTTTTACCGCGACGAACGCCGTGACCGCCACCAGCCAACACAGCCCGACAGACATGATTAAAATCATCAAACGGCTGAACAGACGCCCATTTGTATGGGGCATGGGTGCTTGCTTTTCGTGTTTACAGAAAAAGTCGTTGACGGTAACGCCGTACAGCTCGGCAAGCTTATACAGCACGAAAATATCGGGCATGCCGTTACCCTGCTCCCACTTAGAGATTGATTTATCCGAATAATTGAGCCGTTCGGCAAGCTCCGACTGCGTGAGGTTGGCGGCTTTTCGGTATTTTGCCATATTTTCGGCTATGATTGCATTGAAGGCTTGCTGGTCCATCACTTTCTTGGTCTTTTTCTCCGTATTTCCTATACACAATACTATAACATATATTCTCCCGATTGTCAACGGCAAAAATATATTTTGAGAACACTCTTTGGCAATTTAAAACGCCCTGGGTTTTTACACCAAGGGCGTTTGTTCACTTTATTAAAATTTTATTAATATGCGCGGGCAAAGATGACCATGTGCTTTGCCTTTTTACCGCAGCACACGCAGGTTTCAGCGGTTTCGCCCTCGGCGTATACACGGGATGTTGCGGCGGTTTGGGCTTTAATCTGTTCTTCACAGGCTCTGTCCTCGCACCAACCGGCTTTGACGAAATTGCCCGTTTCCACACCCTTTAAAAGCTCTTCCACCGAATTTGCGTATACGATGCGCTCCTCTCTGCGCTGTAAAGCGGCGGCGAGCATATCCTTTTGAATGGTTGCCAATAAAGCGGTAATTTCTTCCACGGCGTTTTCAAGCGATACGGAAATTTTTTCCAAGGTGTCGCGTCTGAACAGCATCATCTTACCCTGTTCCAAATCACGGGGACCGATTTCCACACGCACGGGCACGCCCTTCATTTCCCATTCGTTGAACTTCCAACCGGGGGAGTTATCCGTGTAGTCGGTTTTCACTCTTATACCGACATTTTTGAGCTTTGCTTCCAGCTCGGCACAAGCCTCGTTGACGCCGCCCTTCTTGGCTGCGATGGGAACGATAATGGTCTGAATGGGCGCAACCTTCGGGGGGAATACCAAGCCTCTTTGGTCGCCGTGCGTCATGATGATGGCGCCGATTAAACGGGTGGATACACCCCAGCTGGTAGTATAGGCGTATTTTTGCGTGCTGTCCTTATCTAAAAACTGAATATCGAACGCCTTGGAGAAGTTCTGCCCCAAATAATGCGAAGTGCCTGCCTGCAAGCTCTTGCCGTCCTTCATCATGGCTTCCATGCCGTACGTGGCGATGGCGCCGGCAAACTTTTCCTTTTCGGTCTTTTTGCCCGTAACTACAGGAATTGCCAAGCAATTTTCGGCGAAGGTTTTATATACGCCGAGCATTTTTTGCGTTTCTTCCTCGGCTTCCTGGGCAGAGGCGTGCACGGTGTGACCTTCCTGCCATAAGAACTCGCTCGTTCTCAAAAACGGACGGGTGGTCTTTTCCCAACGCATGACGTTACACCACTGGTTGATGAGCAGGGGTAAATCGCGGTAGGACTGTACCCACTTGGAGTACATATGCCCGATGACCGTTTCGGAGGTGGGGCGTACGACCAAGGGCTCGGCGAGCTGTTCACCGCCGGCGTGCGTTACCACGGCGACTTCGGGCGCAAAGCCCTCGACGTGCTCGGCTTCCTTGGTTAAAAAGCTCATGGGAATGAGCAGAGGGAAATAGGCGTTTTCCACCCCTTCCGCCTTAAACATCTCGTCCAGGTTCTTTTGAATCAATTCCCAAACGGCATAGCCGTACGGACGAATGACCATGGTGCCCTTGACGGGGCCGTAGTCGACCAATTTTGTCTTTAACACCACGTCGGTGTACCATTGGGGAAAATCCTTTTCTATGTCGGCAATTTGCTCTACAAACTGTTCTTTTGCCATACCAAACTCCTTTATTTTTTTCAATCAATACAATCGTACCATACTATCATACCATACTTTATATATTTTTTCAATTTATTTTACGATATTTTTTGCCACACTGTTGAATATTTTTGTCAACGGACGGAAAAACAGGGTCACGGTAGCCACCGTACAGAGCGTGTGGGGCAACATAACCGTGAGAGAGGTTAAAAAGTACGCCCATGCAATATTCCAACCGGCAAACATGGGCCAAATTAAATCGTCCAAAAGCGTGAAGCAAACGGTACAGACCGCCGCCGCAAAAACGACGGCAGGCAAGCGCTTTAATTTTTTGCCAACCGTACCCCAGAAGAGCGCAAAGGCATTGAAATAGAGAATATATAAAAGCACGACGGGCGGAAAAAAACCGAATAAAAAACAGCGCAGCAGCGAAAACGCCGTGGCAACCGTGCAACCGCGCTTAACGCCGAACACATAGCTGAACGACAGCAATAATACGGTAACCACCTCTACACCCGAAGCCCAGGCGAGCACGTATTGACCGCCGAGCAACAGCGCCGTCATCAATGACATGATACAAATTTCCTTTGCCGTGAGGATTATGCTTTGGTGCTTCATAACAATCAATATACGATATAGGTGAAATATACCGTTGCGCCGTCCTCGAGATGCATATTGCTTGTACCCATGCCCGCATTGGTCAAGGTAATGCCGTTATAGTCTATTTCAGTTTTATAATTGGACGTATCCTTATCTGCCTGCACGGTGGTATAGACGTAGATATACTTTCCCTCAGCGGGATTTTGCTGTAAGATATACTGCGTCTGTTCGTATTCGCCGTTTTGTGTGCGGTAACCGAGCGCGGTGTAAAACATACCGTAGCCGCCTTTATACCCCTCGTAATATAAATCCGAACTTTCAGCTAAACCGTTGATAACGTCCTCAACGCTATTTTTATCGGTATACTCGGTCAAATCAACGGTATAGACTTTTGCAGATTGACCTTCTTCTTGCGAGTCAATCACCACGCTCATCATACCGGTAAGCGGCTGCGCTTGCGCCCCGTCGTCCACGACGATACACGAAGCAAAAGTGAAAAGCATAGTCAACGCAAAAAACGCCGACAGGGTTAAAGTGAAAAGTTTTTTAAAGTTTTTCATATTAAATTCCTCCTACGTATTTAAAATTTTTTATCGGAAAGTAAAAAACGCGCCTTTTCGGTAGGAGGAGAAAAAGCGCGCGCAAAAACGAGGGAAACCTTTCCCTTTTTTACCCGATTTCTTCTTCGCTTCCCCGCAAAGAATAACGTTTACATACGCGCGGCAGGTCTCCTGACTTAACGCACGGCCTTTTTCGTTTTTACCCTTCCCACGGAAAATTTACCGCAGTGGCTAAAAACAGCCGTTCAACAGTAGCGGGGGCTGTGGAGCAATCGGCTCACTTCCCTATTAAACACCCCGTGCCCGCGGGCATGGGTGTACCGAAACGTATTTTTTAATTTTACTTTATTGATTATAACACAACCTTTTATATTTGTAAAGAAATTGAAGACATTTTCATTTTTTATAAACTTTTTTTGTTAAAATACTTGCTAAACCGACCGAAAAACAGTTATAATATTTATACATTAAAATTTAGGAGAAAAACCGATGACCTTACAAGAATGGTTGAAGCTCAAAAACGGCACGGATATTCGAGGTACCGCCTCTGAGGGTGTGGAGGGCGATAAGGTAACCCTCACCGACGACGTGGTTACTACCCTTTCCAAGGCGTTTTACGTTTGGCTGCAACGCCGTTTGAATAAAAAAGACGTCACCGTGGCAGTGGGATACGATTCAAGAATTTCCGCACCCCGCCTATGCGCCTGCGTACAGCAGGGCGTAACCGCCTGCGGCGGAACCGTGGTGGTAACCGGACTTTCGTCCACGCCGTCCATGTTCATGCTCTTACAAAAGCCCGATTTTGGCTGCGACGGCTCGGTTATGCTGACTGCCAGCCACTTGCCCTTCCAAAAAAACGGTATGAAGTTCTTCGTGAAGGAAGGCGGCTTGGAATCGAGCGACATTCAGGAGATTATCACGCTTGCCTTTGAAAACAGCTTCCCTTCGGGCATGGGTAGCGTGATTCACCGTTCGTTTATGGACGAATACTGCGCCGATTTGGTGGCGTTGACCCAGAGAGAAACGGGTGAAGCGATGCCCCTTTTGGGCAAAAAGATTATTGTGGACGCAGGCAACGGTGCCGGCGGATTTTACGCCACCAAGGTGTTACAGCCCTTGGGCGCGGACACGGCGGGTTCGCAATTTTTAGAGCCGGACGGCACCTTCCCCAACCATATTCCCAACCCCGAAAATAAGGACGCCATGCGCTCTATCTGCGACGCCGTAAAGGCAGAGGACGCCGATTTCGGCATTATCTTCGACACCGACGTGGACAGGGCGGGTGCTGTGGACAAGGACGGAAAGGAAATTAACCGCAACCGTTTGATTGCCTTAATTTCGGCAATCTTACTCAAAGAACACGCGGGTGCGTACATCGTTACCGATTCGGTGACCTCGGACGGGTTGGCGAGCTTTATCCGTGAACACGGCGGCGTACACCACCGCTTTAAGCGTGGATATAAGAACGTTATCAACGAGGCAAAACGGCTGTGCGACGAGGGAAAATATGCGCCCTTGGCGATAGAAACCAGCGGACACGCCGCCTTGGCGGAGAACTATTTCCTGGACGACGGGGCGTACCTCGTAACCAAGCTTTTGATTTCGCTTGCGCGCACGGCGAAGCAAGGAAAGGAATTGTCCTCTTTGATATCCGACCTACCCATGCCCGCAGAGGAACGGGAAATTCGACCGACGTTTACCGACCCTGATTCGGATTTTAAAACGCTTGGAAAACGCATTATCGAGGAGATAACGGCTTGGGCGGAAAGCTGTGAATACATCACACTTGCCCCCGACAACTTTGATGGCGTGCGCATGAACTTCGACAAGGCCCACGGCAATGGCTGGGTGTTGGTGCGCATGAGCCTGCACGAGCCCATTATGCCTATCAACCTGGAGAGCGAAGAGGTGGGCGGCTGCCAAAAGCTGGTAAAAGAAATTTACGGCTTTTTGAAGGAGTATAAAGAGCTCAATCTCACCCCGTTCGATAAATATTTATAAAAAATTGCAATCTTTTCCGTCCGCAAAAACCCTGCGGGCGGAATTTTTTAAGAATTTTTTTAAAGTTTATTATAAAACCCCGTCAGAGAACTTGAAAAAAAAATTCAATTATAGTATAATTGAGTAAGATTAAAATAATTGGCAAATTAAAATACAAGGAGCTTGGTTATGGAAAACAACAGACAATTGACGGTAAACGCTCTGCGGGTTCTCTCCGCCGAAGCAATACAGAAAGCAAACTCCGGTCATCCCGGCATGGCATTGGGCGCAGCACCGATTGCTTACGCCTTATTTCAGCAACACTTAAACTTTAACCGCAAAAATTTAAAATGGGACAACCGTGACCGTTTCGTTCTCTCCGCAGGACACGGCTCCTCTCTCTTATATTCGCTCTTCCATCTCTACGACATGGGAATTACCAAACAGGATTTGATGAATTTCCGCCAGCTCGGCTCGCTTACCCCCGGCCACCCCGAACACGGCAGCACCGCCGGCGTGGAAACGACCACCGGCCCCTTGGGTCAGGGTATTGCAAACGCCGTGGGCATGGCAATGGCAGAAGCGCACCTGGCAGCAACCTATAATCAGCCCGACTTCCCCGTTGTGGACCATTACACCTACGCACTCTGCGGCGACGGTTGCTTGGAAGAGGGTATTTCTTACGAGGCATGCTCGTTTGCCGGCGTCAATAAGCTGGGCAAGCTCATCGTATTATACGATAACAACGACATCACCATTGAGGGCGACCTTGGCTGTACCTTTAAAGAAGACGTTGCCAAGCGCTTTGAAGCGCAGAATTGGGAGGTGTTGCACGTTGACCTCGTCAACAACCCCGACGATATCGATTTACTAAGCGCCGCCATCGAACAGGCAAAAGCCAATAAAGAACAGCCCTCCATCATCATCTGCAAGACGCATATCGGTTACGGCTCGCCCTTGGAAAACAGCGAAAAGTGCCACGGCGCGGCGTTGGGCGTAGAAAACCTGGAAAAGACCAAGGTAAACTTGGGCTGGGAATACGAACCCTTTGAAGCGCCCCAGGAAGTATTCGACCACTG
This sequence comes from Clostridia bacterium, assembly GCA_017508105.1. Taxonomy (GTDB): domain Bacteria; phylum Bacillota; class Clostridia; order Christensenellales; family Borkfalkiaceae; genus RGIG4074. The sequence continues at coordinate 574 of JAFVZP010000026.1, read as the reverse complement.
CAACGAGGCTTGCGAGAGAGGCGAGAACGCTGCGCAGGCTTGGCAGGAAATGTTCGAGCAGTATGAAGCCGCTTATCCCGAGCTTGCCGCACAGTACAAAAAAGTAATGTCCGGCGAAAGACCCGATTTCTCTCAGAGAGAGGATTTCTTCAACTTCGATAAGCCCATGGCTACCCGCCAGACCTCGTCGGCAATTTTAAATAAAATAGCGGCAGAGCTCCCCTCTTTGATGGGCGGCAGCGCCGACCTCGGTCCCTCCAACCTTTCTATCATGAAGGATACCGACCAAATCACCTACGGTGAGTTCTCTGCTGACAATTACGCAGGCAGAAACGTCCATTTCGGTATTCGTGAACACGCCATGGTTGCTATCTGCAACGGCATGCAGCTGCACGGCGGTGTAGACGCTTACTGCGCTACCTTCTTCATCTTTACCGATTATTGCAAAAACGCCATCCGTTTATCGGCGCTTATGAAATTGCCCGTATTCTATATCTTCACGCACGACTCCATCGGCGTCGGCGAGGACGGCCCCACCCACGAGCCCATTGAACAGCTCATCGGCTTGCGCTCC
>JAFVZP010000025.1 GCA_017508105.1 Clostridia bacterium | reverse complement strand
CGTGAGGAAACAAGCTTTCATCACGGGCTTGGGTTTGGGTTGTAGAGCATTACTCTTTTTCTTTGTAATATTGGCAAAAGGGTTTTAAAGGACTTTCGGGGCAGTTGGGGCGTTGGGAATGACATACCCTTCTGCCGTGATAGATGAGCCAGTGATGCGCCTTGGACCATACGCTTTCGGGAAGAGCCTGCATAAGCTGTAATTCGGTTTTTTCGGGCGTGGAAGCGTGCGCCAGCCCTAAGCGGTTGGAAACCCGAAAGACGTGCGTATCCACGGCAATGGCGTTGCCGCCGAAGGCGACGGAATAGACGACGTTTGCCGTTTTTCGCCCCACACCGGCGAGCGTTTGAAGCTCGACAAGCGTGCTCGGGACGTTGCCGTTGAATTTTTGCAAAATATCCCGACTTGCCGATAAAATATGCTCGGCCTTCATGCGGTAAAAGCCGCAGGAATAGATTTTTTGTTCCAATTCTTCCTGCGTGAGCGTACACATGGCTTGGGGAGTGTTATACTCTTTGAAGAGCTTGTCCGTTACCTTGTTGACCCGCTCGTCCGTACACTGTGCGGACAAAACCACCGCCACCAACAGTTCGTAGGGGGTGGAATATTTCAATGCGGGCTTGGCGTTGGGGTATAAATTTTCAAGTATGGATAAAATTTGCTCGGTTTCACACTGTTTCATATGCGCATTATACCACATCCGCATACCAAAAGCAAACGGTTTAAATGGGGGTAACCACACTCCGTCCGTAGAGAATTTCCAATTTAAAAAAACCGACGAAGGACGAATAATGATTATTCCGCAATACATTTTTTACCTGCGCCAGTGCGGAAATATTGAATTTTGCGCTCAATCCGCAGCCCACCCCTGCCTCTTTGGGGGTATTGACTGCCTGCGCGCTGACGCCGTAACGGGCAAGCCGGGAGAGAAAATCAATGGTATGTGAACGCGAACGAAATACCGCTAAGACCGTCATTTTTTTACACCTTCCTTTGTATGATATAACATACTATATACTATGAAATTTTTTCAGGAGGTGTGTAATGATTTACTTTGACAACGCCGCCACGGGCGGCACAAAACCCCAAAGCGTGCTATCCGCCGTGAACGCCGCTTTGAAGCAATGCGCCAATCCGGGCAGAAGCGGACATACCCTCTCCCTGCAGTGCGCCTATACCGTGGAAAAGGCGAGAGGTGCTCTCTCCGACTTTTTTGAAGGGTACGGCTATGAACGCACGGTATTCACCAAAAACTGTACGGAAGCGCTGAACCTTGCCATCTTTTCCGCACTCAAAGACGGGGGGCATGCCCTAACTACGTGTATGGAACATAACTCCGTACTGCGACCTTTACAGCATTTGAAAGAGTTGGGTAAGGCCGATTATTCCGTCGTACCGCTCAACCCGTACGGCAATATAAGCGCAAGCGCGGTTGCCGAGCGTTTACGCCCCGACACCAAGGCGGTAATTGTAACCGCTGCCTCAAACGTGACGGGCACCATGCCCGACCTTTCCGCCATCAAAGCGGTGTTGCCCGAAGACGTGCTGTTGATTTGCGACGGAGCGCAGGGTTGCGGACATTTGCCTGTTTCCATGCAAAAATGGGGGCTGGACGCCCTGTGCGTGGCGGGTCATAAGGGTATGCACGCCCTACAGGGCGCGGGAGCGTTGCTCTTTTCCGAGCGGTTTGACGTGCAGCCCGTGCTGTTCGGCGGCACGGGCAGCGAGAGCTTTAACTTGGGCATGCCCCCATTCTATCCGGATAAATTGGAGAGCGGGACCTTGAATTTCCCTGCCATCTGTTCACTTTTGGAGGGAACGCTGTACGCCAAACTGCACATGCAAAAAGACGGCGAAAACGTACGGCGCCTGACAGAGCGGTTGATAGACGGCTTGAATGGCATTTCCGACGTGAGGGTGTATTCCAAACCCAACCCCTGCGGCATCGTGGCGTTTGCGCACGAAAAAATGCAGTCCGAAGAGGTGGCAGGCATTCTCTCCGAACGCTTCTTCATTGCCGTGCGAGGGGGGCTGCACTGCGCGCCACTCATGCATAAGGCGCTAAACACGGCGGAAAACGGCTTGGTGCGCGCCTCGCTCTCGGCGTTCAATACGCAAAAAGAGGTGGACGCGCTCGTATACGCCATGCAGCGCATGCAAGCACTTCAATTTTAAGGAACATTGACCAATTCTATATCTTTTTCAAACGCTGTATAACCGTTTGGAATTTTTGACGCTGCACCTCGGAGAGCATGGGCGAAAACTGACGGTAAAATTCGTCGATTTGCTCGTTGGTGAGCGTGCCGTTGCGCTTGCCCGCCTCGGCTTGGCGTAAAATTTCAAGCAATACGGCGTTTTCGCTTTTACCGTTGAAAGCCGAAAGCGCTTTTTTGGCAAGCTCTGCCGCCTCGCCGTCCAACGGTACGCTTTGACTTTGGGCATGGGGCGGTTTTTTGGGTTGGTGGTAGGATTGACTCTTTTGATAGCTTTTAAAATCTTTCATAAAAACACCTCCAAAATTATTGTATGAAACACAAAGTTTTTGCGTTACTCATATTTTATTAGTATGAATACGGATAACTTATTGTTGATTTTGGCGTTTATTTTTACTCAGAATAAAGAATTGATGAAAGAAGTCGGCCCCGTATTGGATTTTTTAGAAGAGCATAAGGGCGCCGTGGACGTATTGAGCCAGATGCTGAATGCACAACAAGCCGCTCCCCCCACCCATGCCACGACTGAACAAGAACAAAAGCCGCCTAAGCCGGACGGAAAATACGCCGGGGAAAATAAAAATTCGCAATCCCCTTTGGAGGGAATTGCGAATGAAATGATTTTAAAAGGCATTCAAAGCTATTTGGCAAATCAGGCAAAATAATCGGCAATAATTTGTTGCAGCATACCGTCGTTATAATCGACGTAACCGTTGGAGAATACGGGCATGGCCCCATCCTCTGGTGTAATTCCCACGCCTTGAATACAGCGGTTGCCGACCGGCCAACGCAAGGTTGCCGTGGTGAGCTTGACCGCCGCGCCCGTGAGCACGTTTTCAAAGGTGCTTTGCATGATGCCCTTGCCGTACGTCTTGGCAACACCGTCGATTTGAGCGAGAAAAACATCCTCGTAGTCCAGCGTCTGATAGTCGAGCATGGCACCGATGAGCGCTTCCGATGCCGATGCGGTGTTGACGTTGGCGAGCACCGTGATGTGCGTTTGCGGCGTGAAAAATTCCAGATAACGGCTCTCGGATGCAGAATATACACTTTGCCTGCCGCCTTTGTATTCAATGAGCGACACGGGGAACGACCTTGCCGTGCCGTCCGTCGGCATACAGAAATATTGGGCAATATCGCAGAGCACGGAGAGCAGTCCGCCGCCGTTGTTGCGTAAATCGAAAATCAGCTTGCTCTTGCCCGTTTGCTCAAAAATTTCCAGCACGTCCTCCATCTGCTCTGCCGCCTCGCCGTAAAAGGAGTCCAGTCGGAGGTAAGCCGTGTCCTGGGGCAAAAAGGACAACCATGTGTGCGTTTTGGTCAAGGTTTCGGCTTTCTCGCCCGTGAAACGGTAGCCGTATTCACCGTCGGCATAAAACACGTAGTTTTGAGTGTAGCTTTGACGGGTGAGCGTGTAACATTGCCCTTGGCTTTGATCGCTTTCACTTGCTTGCAGGACGAAGGACTGTCCGTCGGGCAAAGCGTTCAAAAAGGAAGAAAACGCAGAGGAAGTAAAGGAGTTGAGCGATTGAGCGGACGTACCGTAGGCGTGAATATACATTCCCGCGCGCAAACCGCTCTGCTCGGCGGGGGAGTTGCCGTTGACACGGTAAATTTGCGTTTTGCCGTCAATTTGCATGAAGGACAAGCCCACGCCCTCCTGATTGCCCGCACGGTAGGCCTGTTGCTCCCTGTACTGTTGGGGCGTATAGTATTCGGAATAATCGTCCAAAAGCGCCTGCGCTCCGTTATAGCCGAACAAATCGTCCATTTGCGCGGCCTTTAACTGTTCTTCGGGTAAATCGAGGTAATAATGCTTGCGCACCATATCCTTGACCCAGCCCAGCGTATAGGCAGGTGAACCGCCGGCATAAAAACAGATGGCGTATCCGCTCAAGCCGCCCACGAATAGGAGAACGAGCGAGAGCAGCACGCAAAGAAGAATACGCTTGATTTTATTGTCCGACTGCGATTGAGTTGGAGATTGGTTTTGTGAAGAATTAAAGTTGTGCATAGAGTTTGGTTTTACCTTAAAATTTATAAAGAAAATATTTTTTGGGTTTGCAAATTTTAAACGGTTTATATTATTATATCTCATTTGCAAAAAAAAGACAAGTTTTATGCGCAAAAGTTTTAACGAAAAAACGCCCGAAAATCAAAGTCTTGACGGCGCCCTTTCAAGGCTCTTTGGAAAGAACTGTTTTTGAGAATTATATTTTATAATATAAAGCTGAAAAAAAAGAAAAATTTTTATCAAAAAAAATTCAAAACACTATTGACAACCCCCAGTACCCGTGTTATAATAACCAAGACAATAATATTTTATTAAATTTTTGTCATATATCACGGATTTTTTCTGCGCATAAACCATGCGCAGAATCATTGTCCGAAAAAAATATGAAACAGGAGAAATTACCATGAGCAACCCCAACATAGTCTATGACTATCCAAAACCCAAGACCCACTTGAAGTTCTTCAGCATCCTCTTGCTGGCAGGCCTGATAGTCGGACTGTTTTACCCCGTTTACTTTACTTTAAGCGGCAGCACGATTAAAACGGTTTCCGGCTCCATCCTCGGCGGAACTGACAGTATTTTTACCGTATTCATGAATTCGATTGACTTTGCCAACTTCAAAGTGCAGATGTTGATTGACAACTGGATGCTCGTCGGCATCGTCGGCGTTACCGCACTCACGTTGATTTTGACACTCTTCGCCTTGATGAGCAAAAACATGGCTTCGGTATGGTTCCGTGCCATCTGTGCGTTCAATATGGTGCTCTTGCTCGTATACGGCGGAACGTATTTTAATGCCGATGCCATTCAAGCGGATATCGTAATGCTCGTTGGCGCAGTTGCCACCGTATTTATGATTTTGCAGGCCTTGGCAGGCGGAAAGAAAGCCTTTGCTCCCATACTCAGCCTGTTGGTTATGTTGGCCGCTTACGTATATTGCATTTATCAGGGTTTCTTTGCCGATTGCTCCGACTACGTTGCTTCGGTCGTTGAAACTTTCAAGGTTGGCGAAATCAACGGCTTGACCCTTTGCTATTTTGCTTACGTAATGTTGAGCGTGAACATTCTCTTTACGGCGTTCCAAATGGGATTCGTTAAAACCAACGCCTTCACGATTCTTCGTTACTTGGCAGGTGCCGGCCTCGCAGTTGCAGGCTTCGTGATGGTTTATCTCTCGGACGGCGTACTGTACTACCACCTCATCGGTCTTGCCGCTTGCACCGTTGCAGCTTTGCTCTTCAGCTTCATTGCAGTGCTCTCCCGCAAGGGTAAAAAATCCAAGAAGGCAAAGAGAAAAGGGAATGCCGCCAGAAGAATGCAGTATGCAGCCATGGACGCAGTTGCCAATCAGCACGCAACCAACGTTTATATTCAAACCCGTCCCGCCGCACCCGCATCGGTAATGCCCAATATCTATATCAACGTTGCCGACGCCGATACGAAGGTTGAAACGTACACCGAAGTTAACGGCAAGAAAAAAGACTTGCAGGTAAACGCAGAGCAACCCGTTCAACCCATCGTTATTCCCCCTTACCAGCCTACATATCAACAGATTGCAAGCTCTACCGACCCCATTCAACCCATCATCATTGACTTAAATAATTATCCTGTTTCAGACTTATCTAAAAAGTAAGCCGAACCGTAGAAACGAAAAAAAATTTAAGCCCTTCCCACTGAATAATTTTTAAAAAGAATAAAAAAATAAAAAAATTGGAGAATTATTATGAAAAACGAAACCACCCAAAACAGCACCCCCAAAACCAAATCCAAAGGCTTTATCAAGTTCCTCAGCGTACTTTTGTTGGCCGGCATGGCAGTAGGCCTGTTCCTTCCTTCTTTCGGCAGTGACGCAGGCTTGTTCGCCTTTGGCAGCGGCCAGGACGTATTCACCAAATTGCAAGACGTTTTTGCAAACGGATTTGACTTTGCCGCATTGACCTCTGACTTCATGCTCTTCATCATCACCGTTGCAGCTGCAGTTATGCTGCTCGCTACCCTCTTTGCTTTACTCAGCAAAAAAGCCGCTTCCTTCTGGTTCCGCGTCGAATGCATCGCAGCTTTCGCAGTATTCGCTGCTTACGCTCCCCTCTATCTCGACCTCAATAACCTCGTAGGTTCGCTTGACGTAATCATGATCGTTGGTGCAGTTGCTACCGTATTGATGATTTTGCAGGCTTTCGGCGGCGGCGCAAAGAGCATCGTTCCCGTTCTCTGCTTCATCCTCTTGGTTGGCGCTTACGGCGTGGTTCGTTTCATGGGCTTGTTCGATGACGCTGCTTACTTCGACGGCTTCGTAGCTTATGTAAAGGATATGATTGCAAACCCTGCTTTTGAACTCAGCTACCTCACCTTCTCCTACATTGCTGTTGCACTCTTAATCGTTAACGTAGCTTTCACTGCTATTCAAATGGGCTTTATCAAGACCAACGCCTTCACCATCATCCGTTACCTCTTATTGGTTG
>JAFVZP010000024.1 GCA_017508105.1 Clostridia bacterium | reverse complement strand
CGAATGCCGGAATCAAAATCCGGTGCCTTAACCACTTGGCGACACCCCAAAAATGAAGTGGGGCGGGCGACGAGAATCGAACTCACGACCTCCAGGGCCACAATCTGGCGCTCTAACCAACTGAGCTACGCCCGCCATATGTTGGTGCGCCTGAAGAGATTCGAACTCCTGACACACGGCTTAGAAGGCCGTTGCTCTATCCTACTGAGCTACAGGCGCATACCTGAAACAACACTTTCCCCTATCAGTTGCAGATGACTTTGTTGGAGCGGGTGATGGGAATCGGACCCACGCGACCAGCTTGGAAGGCTGGAGTTCTACCATTGAACTACACCCGCATGAAACCCGCATGAATTCAACGCTTGTCTATTATAACAATGCAAGCGTAGAATGTCAAACGTTTTTATCGATTATTTTACAATTTTTTCAAGATTTTTTCTTTTGCCTCCGCTTTCCCTTTTACCCTATTATATATAAGATGAAAAAATTTTTCATCGTATCACCAAAAACCCAAAACCCGAACGGTAAACGAGAATAAATAGATATATATTCAAAACGGCGAGCACGGGCAGGGAAATCATTAAAAACATATTGTTCAGGCGGTACCGATAGACGAACATGCAGATATACATGGTCAGGGCACCGCCTAAAAACGCCGTTAAAAAGAGCTTGCCGTCCCCTATCTTTTGTCTTTCTTCCTCGTCAAAATGTTCCCGCTGGTTTTTGATGAGCAGGAAGGAATAAAAATTGACGGCGAGAATATAGGCGGAAAATAAAACGTACAAAAGTATCATATCATTTGACAGTATGCGCCGAAACACGCCCCGTCATTCTCTCTGTTTTTTGCTTTTGAGCCATCTTTTTTCTTTCCTTTTCATAACAGCGCAAGAGTAGCTTATATCCCTCGCCCATCAAAACGGCGAACACGCAAACGGATAATACCATGCCCCATTGCAAGCCGTTTAACGCGACGATGCCGAACGCCTGCGAAAGCGGCGGAATGATGCACAGCAGTGCGTTGATGACGAGCGCAAATATCACCGTAACGAAGAGCAGCTTATTTTCAAAAAACGCCTTGGAAAAAATGGTATTTTCCGTGCGGACGTTGAAGGCGTAAAAGAGCTCGGAAAAGGACATCGTAAAGAAGGTCATGGTCAGCGCAACGGCGTTACCGTACATATTGAGCGCAAAAATAAACGTTCCCACGGCGCAAGCCGATTGCAGCACGCCGAACAACAGCACGGGCAAGAGTGAACGAAGCGAAAACATCTCTTTTTCCGCGCGTTGCGGCGGTCGGCGCATGACGTTTTTTTCTGCTTTTTCCGCCCCGAGTGCCAAGACAGGCAGAGTATCCGTGATTAAATTTATCCACAAGAGCTGTGTGGAGTTTAAAAAATCAAACTGATACAAAAAGAGAGAAATGAACAGCACGGACAGCACTTCGGCAAAGTTGGTGGCGAGGAAAAAGGAGATGGTCTTGCGGATATTGGCAAAGATGCGCCTGCCCTCTCCAACCGCGGTTACGATGGTGGAAAAATCGTCGTCGGTAACCACGATATCCGCCACACTCTTGGTGACATCCGTGCCCGAGCCCATAGCAATGCCGATATCTGCGTTTCGCACCGCCGGCGCGTCGTTGACGCCATCCCCCGTCATGGCTACCGTCTTGCCCTTCTTTTGCAGAGCCTTGACAATGAGCGTTTTATGCCCCGAATTGACCCGTGCAAACACCTTTGCCGAAGCAATGCGTTCCTCAAGCGCCTTGCCCTCTAACGCGTCCAATTCTTCGCCCGTAACCAGCTCCGTGGGCGATTGAGCGATATTCAGTCGCTTGGCGATGGCGAGCGCCGTATCCTTTTGGTCGCCCGTAATCATGACTACGCCGATGCCTGCCTCTTTACACGACTGTACCGCCTGCCAAGCGCCTGCTTTGGGCGGGTCAATCATACCGCACACGCCGATGAAAATTAAATTTTCCTCGGTTTTTTCGCCGTCTGCGGGACGATAGGCAAACCCCAGCACGCGTAGCGCCTTTTTCGCCATCTCCGTACAGACCTTGTGGATTTTATTGCAATCGCTTTTTTCGAGCGGACGGATCACACCGCCGTCCAGAATGCGGCTGCATTTTTTTAATACCACTTCGGCACCACCCTTGGTGTATATAAGCGTTTGCTGATTGGTCTGCATGAATACGCTCATCATTTTTCGGTCGGAATCAAAGGGAATTTGGTCTATTTGTATTGCCCTCGGTATATTGATGCAATTATCCGCCAAGTAATTTTTAAGCGCAATTTCCGTGGCGTCGCCGATGAACTGCCCCTGCTCGCCCTTGACGGTATTGCAATACTCCATACACTCAAAGAGCCTTTGCCCGTCGGCGGGCGTGAGGGTATAAATCTCCTGCACGGTCATTTTATTCTGTGTGAGCGTACCCGTCTTATCCGAACAGATGCAGTCGCAGCCACCCAGCGTTTCCACCGCCTGCAATTTTCGCACGATGGCACGGTGTCGGCTCATTTTTTGCACCCCCATCGCCATGAGTACGGCTACGACGGCGGGCAAGCCCTCGGGAATTGCCGCCACGGCAACGGCAACCGAGGACATGAAATTGGGTAAAAGCCCTTGATTTTTGAAAACAGCGCCGAATAAAAAGAGAAAGAGTGCAATGCCCACGACGGCAAACGAGATGATTTTACCCAGCTTCTCCAACGCACGCTCCAAGGGCGTTTTTAAAAGCTCTGCATGGGTAATGAGCTTGGCGATTTTACCCATTTCCGTGCGCATACCCGTTTGAACCACCACGCCCTCTGCGCTGCCTCTGACGACGTAAGTGGAGGAATACAGCATATTTTTTCTATCCCCCAAAGGCAGGGCTTTGTCAACGATTGCGTCCTCTTTTTCCACTTCCGCCGATTCGCCCGTGAGCGCCGATTCGTTGCATTTAAGGTTCTTTGCCGATAAAATACGACAATCGGCGGGCACTCTGTCCCCCTCTTCAAAGCAGACGATATCCCCCACGACCAGACGCCTGCTGTCAATGAGCATATCCCGTCCGCCCCGCCGCACCTTGACCAGGCAGACGGACATATTTTTCATCTTTTGGATGGCGGTATCCGCTCGGTACTGCTGAATGAAGCCGATGACGTTGTTGAGTAAAATGATGACGAGCAGAATGACCGTATCAATCAAGTCGTTCCGATCCTTGGTGATAAAGGAAAGCGCGGCGGAAATGCCGGCGGCAATCATGAGCAAAATGGTCATGAAATCTTGAAACTGCGAAAAGAACAGCGCAACGGGATTGACCTTTTTGCCCTCTTCCAATACGTTATACCCGTCTTTTTGCAGTCTGCTTTCGGCCTCGGCAGGAGATAACCCCTCTTTGTGCGTCTGTAACTGTTTTAATACGTCCTCTTTTTGACAACGATAAAAATCCATTCATTACCCCGATGAAAATAAATTGCTTTTGAATGAAAATGCGTTACTATTTTATGCCAAGCGGGAAATTATTATAAGTTAAAAATTAAAAATAAATAATTTGTAAAAAACCGTCAAAAAACGCTTGACAGTAAAGGCAATAATGAATATAATTACTTATGCTGTTTGCGAAAGGTTTTACCTTTGTAAGCGACGCATTGAGGCATAGCGCAGTTTGGTAGCGCGCTTGGTTAGGGACCAAGAGGTCGTGGGTTCAAGTCCCGTTGCCTCAACCAAAATAAACCTTACTTGAATCATCAAGTAAGGTTTATTTTTTATAATAACAAGGCGGAAAATATATGGAAGAAGAAATAGTATTAGTAAATAAAATTACAATTAAAGTTAATAATGATTGTGTTATTAAGGGTGCGCTCCAAAATCAAAAAAAAATAGTAAGCGACGATTTAAAATACAATATCAATGATATGTTAATTGTCGATAGACTTGAAGAGACTATAGAATATTATCACAATATTTTTGCAGGAAACCAAATATCTGTTAAATATCATTTGGAAGAATATATTCAAATGCTTTTAGACGATTTAGATGCAAGAACGTTGTTCTTAGAGAAAGGAAACGCTCCCGAAGATGCTGTTTTTGAAGAAGGGGTAACGTCTATTTATGAAATAACGATTGAAGCAGCGGGAATGGAAACCCGTACAATTCAAGGGCGTTATTGTATGGAAGAATTACCGAAAGATTATGCGAAATTTATTAATTTGATAGTAAAAGCCTTTAAGCAATTTGAAACTTGGGGAGATATTTTTAATCCTGCGCTTTATGCGAAACCTTTAAGAACAAAATCGGATTTAATATATTGCGCAGTTGAGTTTGGGGGGCATAGTAAGGAATATCATTATATAACGGACGATGATACAATAGACGAAGGCGATACGGTAATTGTTCCTGTTGGTAAAGATAATCGGGAAACTGAAGCAACGGTTGTTGAGAAAATTTATTGTAAGGAAAATGATGTCCCATACCCTCTTTCAAAAGTAAAGAAAATCATTAGAAAAATTGAATCGATTAGCGGTATTACCCCCGATTTGATAGAAGGTTTGGTAGGAAAAAGAATAAAGATTGTCTGTGAGGACTATCTTTCCTACATAGGAATTGCAAATAATTTTAAATACAACGAAGAAGATAATGACTTCGAGTTCTATTTGCAAACAGACGAGGAAAATATTCATTTCTATGACTATGAAATTCGAAAAATAGAAGTTAAGGAAGAATAAAGTTCAAGATAGATATAAACTGCTCAACCAAAAAGAGAGCTAAATTAAACTTTCAATTTAGCTCTCTTTTTGATTGTATAGTAAAATATCCCACGCGAAAACGTGGGATATTTTACTATACAAAAAGCCCCCGAACCTCACGGTTCGGGGATGTAAGTTCCGTTCACGCTATTTAAACATTTCGTCACCTGTCTTAAACTAACATTTTCATACAGGCTGCATGTCGTGATGCACTTTCATGTCACGTGCCCTATTTTGAGACCATATAGGGTCGGGCGTTACGGATGCCAAACTTACAAACACATCCCACCCGTGTTAAACTTTAAGGGCTTCCCTTCGGCCGTTTGACGTTAAGGGTCTCTCATTTCCCATACGACTTTGTTAGTATTGTCGCCGTTTCCTTGCAAAAGCAAGCAGGCCGATAGACGCATTTCTGCGTGGTAGATATATAATAGCACGTCTTTAAGAGTTTGTCAATAGGCTAACCACATAGTTATCATCATTTCCCGGCTGACTGACCACATGTTTGACCACTTGCGGAGATTTTTGAT
>JAFVZP010000003.1 GCA_017508105.1 Clostridia bacterium | reverse complement strand
TTAAAAATCTTTACGCCCTATAAGATAATCGATGTCTACATCGAAAAGGTCGGCTAACAACCAAAGACTTGTTATGCTTGGTTCCTTCTTTCCCGAAAGCCATGAACTGATTGCGCTTTGTGCTATCCCTATCTTTTCGGATAAGGTAGTCTGATTCAGATTATTGTCCTTCATAAGTTGTTTTAAATTATCGGTAAATTTTATTTCTATCATATTGACATTTTATCTCTATGGTGATATAATTTTAAAAAATATATCCATGGAGATAATAAATTAAATATGACAGTAGCCTTTTTTGGTCATAGAGATAGGGATTATTCTAAATATTACGATCAATTATTTGAAATAGTGGTTGACTTAATAGATAATCACGGTGCGGATAAATTTTTGTTTGGTGGCTACGGGCAGTTTGATTTCTTTTCGGCTCGCACGGTTTACGAGGTAAAAAAAGTAAGACCGCATATTAAAATGACAAAAGTTTTGGCGTATTATCCTGTAAAAGCAGAAAATTTTTATCTTTGGAAGGGGTATGACGATTCCGTATATCCCCCGATAGGAGAGGGTACGCCGAGGTTTGCCATCGTACGAAGAAACCGCTGGATTGTAGAAAATAGCGATTTTATTATATCGGGAATAAAGCGAGAATGCGGTGGGGCATACACCGCCGTGCGGTATGCTAAAAAGTTAAAAAAGCCGGTTTTAAATCTTTGTGAATAATAAAAAAAGCGGGCATGGTTGCCCGCTTTTTTAAATTTATAATAATTATAATCCTTTTAAAACGTCGCTCATATCGTACTTGCCCGCAGGCATGCCTGCCACGAACTTCGCCGCACGGATAGAGCCGGCGGCAAACACTTTTTTGCTCGCCGCACGGTGGGAGAGGGTAATTTCCTCATCCTCGCCGCAAAACAAAACGTCGTGCTCGCCCACGATGGTGCCGCCGCGTACGGCATGCAGACCAATTTCGTTTTTGCGTTTACCTACAATGCCTTCTCTGCCGTTGAGGTATTCTTTCTTGCCGTCAAACGCCTGGTTTACGCCGTCTGCCAGCATCAAAGCCGTTCCCGAGGGAGCGTCCACCTTCAAGCGGTGGTGCTTTTCCACAATTTCCACGTCAAAGTCTTCGCCCAAAAAGGCCGCCGCTTCCCGTACCAGCTTAACTAATAAATTGACGCCCACCGAGAAGTTTGCCGTCTTAAACACGGCAATTTCTTGGCTTGCGTTTTCAATCAGCTGTAAATCCTCGGGGGTATATCCCGTCGTCGCCAAAACCGCGGCGCAGTTTACTTTTTTTGCAAACGCCAGCAGCTCGGGTAAAATTTTCGGCGTAGAGAAATCGATAATAACGTCTACTTTTTCACTTACTTTCTCAAAACTATCGTAAACGGGTACGGGACAATTTTGCGGGCAAACCACGTCCACGCCGCAAACCGCTTGCGCTTCCCTGTCGTTTAAAAGCAAGGATAAAACGTTCTGCCCCATTTTTCCGCCGATGCCGCAAATCAATACGTTAATCATTGGCAATCTCCAAGCCGTAGTTTTTCAAAATTTCCTTCATCTTTTCGATATGCGCAGGCTCCATTTCGGTCAACGGCGCACGGGGCACGCCTGCGTTCAAGCCCAAAAGATTGGCACCTGCCTTTGCAGGAATGGGGTTCACTTCCATAAAGCAAGCGTCGATGAGGGGGAGCAGTTTATCTTGCACGGCGTTGGCTTCGTCCAATTTACCGGCCTTGGTCAAGGTGTATACCTTCTTCACGTCGGCAGGCACCAAGTTGGAGGCAACCGAAATAATACCGCTTCCGCCGATGGCAGTGATGGGTAAGTTCAGGTTATCGTCGCCCGAGTACATATCGCACTTGCCGCGGATACGGCGCATGGTCTCGCAAATCTGCTCCATGTTTCCGCATGCCTCTTTGATGCCCGCAACGTTTTTAAGCGTTGCAATGCGTTCCATGGTTGCGGGCAAAATATTCACGCCCGTGCGAGGGGGTACGTTATAACAGATGATGGGGATATTAACGGCGTCGTTTACCGCCTTATAATATTCGTAAATTCCGTTTTGCGTACACTTATTGTAATAGGGCGTAACCACCAACAGTCCGTCCGCGCCCATTTGTTCGGCTTTAACGCTCGCCGCAACCGCCTTTGCGGTGGAGTTTGCGCCCGTACCGAACACCAGCTTTGCACGCTTGTTGACGTACTTCACCGAAAAGCGCATCAATTCGTCCAATTCCTCGCCCGTCATGGTAGAGGGTTCGCCCGTCGTGCCGGCAATTACCAACACGTCGCAACCGCCCTCGATCTGTCTGTCAATCATTTTTGCAAAGGCTTCGAAGTTTACGCCGCCGTCGTCATAGAAGGGCGTAATCATCGCCGTAGCCAATCCGCTGAAAAATCCTGTCATAATTTTCTTTCTCCCTTTTTATTTTTGGGTAATCGCCTATACTATATTAATCGAAGTAGCCTTTTTCTGCCAATAATTCAGCCAAAAGCACGGCGCCGCCCGCCGCACCGCGCAGGGTGTTGTGGGAAAGACCGATGAACTTATAATCGAAAATGCCCATGTTATCCTCGCGCAATCTGCCTGCGGAAATTGCCATACCGCCCTCTAAGTTTCTGTCCAGCTTAGCTTGGGGACGGTTGTCCTCTTCCATATAATGAATGAACTGTTTGGGTGCGCTGGGCAGCTCTAACGCTTGGGGCATGCCCGAGAACTCCGCCCAATCAGCTAAAATCTGTTCCTTGGTGGGCTTGTTGGTGAATTTAACGAATACGGCGGCAGTATGTCCGTCGGTAACGGGCACTCTCACGCATTGTGCCGTGATGGCGGGGGAAGCTACGGGAACAATCTTTCCGTCCTTCATCTCGCCCCAAATTTTCATGGGCTCCTGTTCGCTCTTTTCCTCTTCGCCGCCGATGAAGGGGATGATGTTGTCCAAAATCTCGGGCATGGTTTCAAAGGTCTTGCCTGCGCCCGAAATTGCCTGATAGGTGCAAACGGCTGCGTTTTCGATGCCGTACTTTTTCAAGGGGTGCAGGAGGGGAACGTAGGATTGAAGCGAGCAGTTGGATTTTACTGCAATAAAGCCTCTCTTGGTGCCCAAGCGCTTTCTCTGCGAATGGATAATCTCAATGTGTTCGGGGTTGATTTCGGGAATAACCATAGGCACGTCGTCGGTAAAGCGGTGTGCGGAGTTGTTGGAAACAACGGGAATTTCACACTGCGCATATTTAATTTCCAATGCCTTGATGTCGTCTTTTTTCATATTAACGGCGCAGAACACAAAGTCCACCAAGCCGGTTAATTTCTGCATATCCGCTTCGGCGTCCATTACCACCATATTCTTGTAGTTTTCGGGCATGGGTTCGCTCATTGCCCACTTATTGCCCACAGCTTCGGCGTAGGTTTTGCCTGCCGAACGCGCGGAAGCCAACAGGGCAACCACCTTGAAGTTGGGGTGCTTGGAAAGAATGGTCAAAAATCTCTGACCGACCATGCCGGTTGCGCCTACGATGCCAACGTTAAAGTTTCTCATAATCTATATATTCTCCTTGTATGAAAAAAATTTACTTTTTAAATTGATTGCCCTCAAGATTGCCGCTTGGGATTTTTGCAACAAAAAAAGCGACGGCACACCGTAAAGTACGCAGTCGCAAAAATCCTCTGTTGGTCAATATCGGAAAATTTCACGCTAATAGTACTCCACGGGGTTGTGACAGTCATAGCGGTATTATCCACTATGCCCAGCGAAAACCGAGGGGAGAATTCGCTTCGGCAGAGATACCCTTTCACCTTGCTTTATAACGGGAATGCCCTCATATTCCCTGAGTTTAAGGTTACTTTTGTTCGTCTGCTCCTCTATTAAGCGAATATATTGTAGCATTAAAAAATATAAATGTCAAAGAATTTATCGGAACTTGCGGTATTTTTATTGAAATATTTTTTTATTTTTGTTATAATAGAGAGCGAAAATATGCAAGCAACAAGCTTTGCTTACGCTTTGGCTTGCCTTTCAACCGTAAATTTTCTCTGGAGTGTCAATTCATGGCAGAAATTCAAGAACAATCGATTAAAAAACCCGACTTATCCGTATTGGCGGGCAATGAAAAAAAAGTAAACTATAAAATCTTACCCGTTCCCTCGGACAGAAGCCGTTTTTCCTTCACCGCCAACATCGTTGGCGACCGCTTGGGTAACCTCGTGTACGTCAATCTCCTGATGCTGGTGCTGTTCACGCCCTTAATTGCTCTGTTCGTCTACCGTTACAGTTCGATCATCACCTCGGGTATGATGGGCGCCTTTGGCGACAATCTCGGCGTGGGCTATCCCGCCTCGCCCGATACCGTCGGACTTGCCGAGCAGATCATTCTGAAAATCGACTTAATTTTCTTCGCCATCGCCATCGCTATGTCCTGCATCACGGCAGTGGGCGTTGCCGGCGGCGTATACTGCGTCAGAAAGCTTTTGCGCTCGGACGACGAGTTTCATCTTTTCAAGGATTTCTTCCACGGCGTAAAGCAAAACTATCTCACCTCGCTCATCGCCTGTGCCATCGTGTTCGTTGCGCTCTTTTTATTCATGCTTGCCTGGAACCAAACGGCGTATGAAATTGCTGTTGGCGGCAACTTCGTTCTGCAAACGGTATGGCGGGTGCTCGCTTGCCTAGCTGCGGCAATCGTGGTAATTTTCGCCCTGTGGTTGCTCTCTGTCGGCACCAATTACCGTCAAAACGCTTGGGGGCTGGTCAAAAACTCCCTCTCGCTCGGCGCGGGCACCGTATTGCAATCGGTGGTATTTCTTGCGCTTGCGCTCTCGCCCCTCGTATTGCTTTTACTCGACGGATTTTTCAGCTTGCTCGTATCGGGCTACTTCATGCTCATGGGCATTTCAATTGCAATCTTAATTTGGTGCAGCTTCAGCGATTGGGCGTTCGACACCTTTGCCGATTATACCGCGATTCAAACCAACGAACAGGAAGCGGCGGAGAAAAAGGCGCTTGCACAGGAAGAAAGCGAAGTGGATATTATGACGCTTTTGTTGACCGAGGAGAAAAAATCCTATCTCGCTCAAGCCGTGTTGCCGTTGGATAAAGGCACAGCCGTATATACCATGCCCGAGAAGTTCAATGAAAACGACTTAGCGCTTCTCGCCCAAAGTAAACAAAAAATTCAACAAGAATGCGCCGAATATACGGCAAAAAATTCTCAAACCAAGGAATATAAGGAATACAACGCCCGCTTTGAAGCGCGTGAAAAGGCGTTGACGGAAACGGATAAAAAGGGCAAGAAAAAACAGTTTGCTCCCACTATGCTTAACCAACAGTAATCAACTTTTCTATTGAAGGAGCCGTAAAAATAATATGGCAAACAACGCATATCAAGCGCTTGCTGAATGGTTTGAATACTTAAACGACGACTGCGGCTATGAACAATGGTCGCAGTATTTGCTATCCCTTCTGCAAGGCTATCACGCCGGAAAAACGGGCTTGGACATCGGCTGCGGCAGCGGTTATTTCACCAGAGCCTTGCACCGCGCGGGATATCTTGTCACGGGTATGGATTGCAGCCAAGCCATGCTCTCCAAAGCGCAGGAGCTGAGCCGCAACGAGGGGTTGAATATTCCCTTTATCTTTGGCGACGCAACCGCTTTTAAACTGCCGGGCAAGGTGGACTTTGCGCTGGCAATTAACGACTGCTTTAACTATATTCCGCCGCAAAAGCTTTTAACGGCCTTTCAAAAAACGGCAAAGGCGTTGAAAAAGGACGGGCTGTTTTTCTTTGACATCAGCTCGGAGCATAAGCTCAAAAATTTACCCCCCGTCAGCATCGACGACAGAGAGGACGTAACCTATTTTGCCTTCAACCGCATCCAAGGTCAAGAGGTTACCATGGACGTAACGCTCTTTGTAAAGAATGGGGGCATGCCCACGTATAGCCGTCAGGACGAGCGGCATACGCAGTTCATTCACACCGAACGGGAAGTGGAGTCCTGCCTTAAAGATGCGGGGTTTGAGCTCATCTTTTGCCTGGGGCATTTGGGCGAGGATAAAAAAGACGCACAGCGCTTGGAATTTTTAGCGAGGAGAAAGTAATTATGGATAAACTTTTGCGCACACTGATAGAGGACGGGCAAGTTTCGCTCGTGGCAATCGACAGCACCGAAATGGTGCGTCATGCACAAATCATACACAATCTAACCGAAGCCTCGGCGCGGGTGTTCGGCAGAATCCTCACCGTCATGAGCTATATGTCCTGTTGGTTAAAGGGAGAGCACAGCGAGCTTTCGGTCAACTTCAAGCACCACGGCGAAACGGGCGAGGTCTGCGTATCGGGCGACGGCAATCTGTATATGCGTGGCTACGTCTACAATCCCTTTGCTCAAAACGAGGAAATCGGCAAGGGCTATATGACCGTCGTGCGTGACGATAACTATAAGCGTCCGTTCGTCGGCACCTGCGAAATGGTGTCCAAGGACGTAGACGAAAACTTTGAATATTATTACCGTTTAAGCGAGCAGCTGCCCACCTATATCCGCACGGGCGTCAGCTTTGACGAACACGGTCTCTGTCAACGCGCGGGCGGTATTTTCCTGCAACCCATGCCCGGGGCAAGCGATATTGCCAAGCAATCGGCAAAGCTTGCGGCAGACGACTTTTCCGCGTTCAGCGAACGCTTAAAGGACAAAGCGGCATGCGACCTTTTTAAAGAGTATTTTTCCGTGGATGCCACCGAAGAGCGGGATATAGAATACCGCTGTCGCTGTTCGAGAGAATACATCGCCGGTGTTTTGACCTCTATGGGCAAAGCAGAGCTGGACGAGATTATCCGCGCGGAGGGAAAAATCAACGTGCACTGTCACTACTGCAACAGCGACTACGACTTTTTTGAAGAGGATTTGGAAGAGCTCTTCCAAAATCAAACACCCGACGGGGATACAGACTGATTTTTATCAACCATGAAAGAAAGTACGCAAACCAAAAATAAAACGGGCGCAAAAATCTTACGCTTTGACGGAGGGGAAAAGCGTTTGGACCGCAGCATCCAAAAACGTCTGGACGCCGGCGATTACCTTGCCTCTCTCCGTTTAATCAACCGTCGGAACGAGTTTTTTACGCCGACGGTCGATTCGCTCGCCCTGCAAGCCGACGTGTATGAATTCATGGAAGCAAATTCCCAGGCGCTCAGAACCTGGTACCGTTTTTTAAATATCTGCGAC
>JAFVZP010000023.1 GCA_017508105.1 Clostridia bacterium | reverse complement strand
TCAAATATAAATAATATTCTTATTGCTTTTATCTCTCTTATCTTTTTTTCGACTTTTCCCATAAAATCAACATCCTTAATTTATTTTATTATATTTTTTGATCAAATCTATATTTTTCTTTCTTTTATCTAAATGAATTTCTGTTCCATCTATGATTTTAATCTTTATTGCAGGATTTCTCATAATATTTGCTTCTTCAATTATATCAATTTCATCCCATTTGCAAACCTTAATAGTTTTAATAAACAAAACTATTTTAATCCCTTGTTCATTAATAATTACTTTTTGAAAAATCCAATAAAAACCAATTAAAAAGTATAGAACAATTAAAGATAAAGAAATTATTAGTAGAATCCATCCAAAATTATGTTCATATTTTAGGCTGAAAAAAAAGCCCATAAGCAAAAATATTTCAAAAATCATTATTACAGAAAAATAAGATATTGTCTGAAATAAGTTTTTATAAAATTTGTGTTTCAACATAAATTATTTCTCCTAACCATTAACAAGCCCCTCGACAAAGAAAATTCTTCTCTCGGTGAATTTTCCGCTCCTCTGATTCGACTGTGGAGCCAGACGTAAAAAAACAGACTGCGGGATGCCTCCGTAGCCTGTTTTTGGTACACCCGACTGGAGTCGAACCAGCGGCACATAGCGTCGGAGGCTATTGCTCTATCCAACTGAGCTACGGGTGCGTATGCAATTTTTTTACCTTACCATTATAGCATCTTTTTTAAAATATTGCAAAAAATATTTTATCTTTTTTTAAACTTATGCTATAATATTTTCAAAAATACGCGAAGGATATACCTTTTTATGAATCAAAAGACCGTCGTCGTCGGTATGAGCGGGGGAGTGGATTCCTCGGTTGCCGCATTATTATTAAAGGAACAGGGCTACAACGTCATCGGGCTGTTTATGCTCAACTGGGAGGAGAACGACCCCAACGGCGCCTGCTCTGCAGAAGAG
This sequence comes from Clostridia bacterium, assembly GCA_017508105.1. GTDB lineage: Bacteria > Bacillota > Clostridia > Christensenellales > Borkfalkiaceae > RGIG4074. The sequence continues at coordinate 9,889 of JAFVZP010000023.1, read as the reverse complement.
GATTACGCTGACGTCAGACGGGTGTCGGCACTTTTGGATATCCCCTATTACACGGTCAACTTTGCAAAAGAGTACATGGATAGGGTGTTTTCCTATTTCCTGGCAGAATACAAGGCGGGCAGAACGCCCAACCCCGACGTGCTGTGCAACCGAGAAATTAAATTTGCGCCCTTTAAAGCGTACGCCGAAAAGCTGGGCGCAGACTACATTGCCACGGGGCATTACTGCGGCATTATCCATCAGGACGGAAAGCATTATTTGCGCAAAGCCGTGGATACCAACAAGGACCAGACCTATTTTTTAAACCAGCTTTCGCAGAGCCAATTAAACGGCGTGCTGTTCCCCTTGCAGGATATGCCCAAGAGCGAGGTGCGTGCCCTGGCGCAAAAATACAACCTTGCCACGGCGAAAAAGAAGGATTCCACGGGGATTTGCTTTATCGGCGAGCGGAATTTCAGAAAGTTTTTGCAAGAATACCTGCCCGCCATGCCCGGGAAGATTGTGGATTTGAGCGGAAAAACCGTGGGCGAGCACATCGGCTTGATGTACTACACCATCGGTCAGCGCCGAGGCCTGGGGCTGGGCGGCGTGAAGGGCGAGGACGGACGGTGGTTCGTGCTTAAAAAGGACTTGGAAAAGAATATATTATACGTTTCGCACGGGGATGAAAGCCCGCTGTATTCCAAGGCGTGCGAGGTGAGCCAGATGAATTGGATTCCCGACCTGCCCCAAGGGGAAATTTTGGAATGCAACGCGAAATTCCGCTACCGTCAGGACGAACAGCGCGTGAAGGTACGCATAAAAGACCCCACCCATGCCCATATTGAGTTTGCAGAAGGACAACGGGCGGTAACCGAAGGACAGTTTGCCGTTTTGTATAAAGACGACCTGTGCTTGGGCGGCGGCGTGATTGAAACAGTACAATATTGACAGAATTGAAAACGGCAGGAAAGCAATGCAAAACTTCCCTGCCGTCAATTGTTTTTTCAAGAACTTTGCCAAGGCGAAATCCTTGACAAAACAGAGCGCTTGGTGGTATACTGTGCCTATAAAGAAAAAAAATATTTTTTCTTTGGAAAACACGGTGAACCAAGTTAAAAAAGAGGAGAAGGTATGACGGGACGGGTACATTCGTTTGAATCGTTCGGCACGGTGGACGGACCGGGCATACGCTTCGTGGTGTTTTTGCAGGGCTGCCCCTTGCGCTGTCTGTACTGCCACAACCCCGACACCTGGGGCGGGGGCGGGAGCGAATACTCGACGGACGAGATTGTAAAACGGGCGGTGCGATACAAAAACTACTTTGGCGACAACGGCGGCGTGACGGTGAGTGGCGGAGAACCGCTGCTGCAGCGCGCGTTCGTTTGCGAGCTGTTTGAAAAGCTCAAGGCCGAGGGCGTGCATACCTGTCTGGACACCTCGGGCTGTACCTTTACCCCCGAGCGGGCAGAGGAATTTTTGCCGCTTTTGAATGCTACCGACCTGTTTTTGCTGGATATAAAGCATATAGACCCCACCGAACATCAAAAGCTGACGGGGCAGGGAAATGAGAACACGCTTGCCTTCGCCAGGTTTTTAAGCGAGAACGGGAAAAAGATGTGGATACGGCACGTGTTGGTGCCCGATTTGACGGATAAGGACGAGTGGCTGTATGCCCTTCGGACGTTTACCGACGGGTTGAAAACCGTGGAGAAAACCGAAGTACTCCCCTATCACACGATGGGCGAGGTAAAATATCAAAACCTGGGGCTGGACTACCCGTTGCAGGGCGTGCCCGTCCCGACCAAAGAACGGATTGAGAATGCAAAGCGTATTCTCTGCCGAAAATAGGAGAAATATGAACCAAAACGAACGCCAGGAGCGCTTTTCGGGGCTTTGTTGCGTGGAAGTGAGCGGAGAAGGGTGCGCAGCCTGCCTGACGCTGATGCCCGTGCTGCAGGACGTGATTGCACGAAGAGAGGACTTAAAGCTCATACACGTAGAGGCGAATGAGGAAAATAAGCATTTACTGACAGCCTGGGAGGTGGACAGAGTGCCCACCGTGCTGCTGATGGACGGCGGAGAAATTTTTGCGCGTTGCCACGGCTACCAGCCCGAGGAGATTTTGGAGATCTGGATAGACGCTAAACTGGAAGAACACCGAAAGAGATAGATTTTTCGCATAGAAAAGAAGGAGAAAGATTATGAAATTTGAAGCCTGGGAAGGATTTCAATCGGGTAAATGGTGTGAAGAAAACGAAATTGACACCCGAGATTTTATTTTGAAAAATTATACGCCGTACGAGGGTGACGCAAACTTTTTAGCCCCGCCCACGGACGCTACCCGCAAGCTTTGGCAGGAGGTTTTATCGCTGTTGAAGCAAGAACGGGAAAAAGGCGGCGTTTTGGACGCCGATACCGAAATTATTTCGCAAATTAACTCCCACCCTGCCGGTTATATCGACAAGGAGTTGGAGAAAATTGTAGGCTTGCAGACGGACAAGCCCTTGAAGCGCGCACTCATGCCCTTTGGCGGATTGCGCATGGCGGAGCAGTCGCTCAATATGTACGGCTACGAGCTTTCGCCCAAGGTAAAGGAAATTTTCACCAAGTACCGCAAGTCGCACAACGACGGCGTGTTCGACGCCTATACGCCCGAAATTCGCCTGGCGAGAAGCTCGCATATTTTAACCGGTTTGCCCGATACCTACGGCAGAGGCAGAATTATCGGCGATTACCGCCGCATCGCGCTGTACGGCGTGGATTATCTGATGGCGCAAAAGGAATTGGATAAGCTGCACATGAACGGGCGTATGGACCCCGAATTGGTGCGCAACAGAGAGGAAATTTCCGAGCAGATTAAGGCGCTTGCCGAGCTGAAAAAAATGGCAATGACCTACGGAGTGGATATATCCATGCCCGCAAAGACCGCACAAGAGGCGGTGCAGTTCCTCTACTTCGGCTACCTCGGCGCAGTCAAGGACCAGAACGGCGCGGCAATGTCCATCGGCAGAAACTCTACCTTCCTCGACATCTACTTTGAACGGGATTTAAAACGCGGAATTATCACCGAGCAAGAGGCGCAGGAGATCATCGACCACTTCGTGATGAAGCTGAGAATGGTCCGCTTCATGCGTATAAAAGAATATAACGATTTGTTCTCGGGTGACCCCACTTGGGTAACCGAGTCCATCGGCGGCATGGGCATTGACGGCAGACCGCTGATTACCAAGACCGCCTTCCGCATTTTGCACACCTTGGACAACTTGGGCCCTGCGCCCGAGCCCAACCTGACCGTGCTTTGGTCCAAGCGGTTGCCCATTGGCTTTAAGCGGTTCTGTGCGGATTTATCCATTCGCACCTCGGCGCTGCAATACGAATCGGACGATTTGATGCGCCCCGAAATGGGCGACGACTACGCCATCGCCTGCTGCGTGAGCTGTATGCGCGTGGGCAAGGACATGCAGTTCTTCGGCGCAAGAGCCAACCTCGCAAAGTGCCTGCTGTACGCCATCAACGGCGGTAAGGACGAGCTGATGAAGGATAAAAAGACGGGCAAGCCCTTGCAGGTTTCGCCTGCCTATGAGAGTGTACAGGGCAACGGCCCGCTCGATTACGACGACGTCATCGCAAAATACAAGACCATGATGAAGTGGCTGGCAAAGCTGTACGACGATACCTTGAACCTCATTCACTATATGCACGACAAGTACTCCTACGAGGCATTGGAAATGGCGCTGCACGATACCAAGGTGAGAAGATTCTTCGCCACGGGTATTGCCGGCTTCTCGTGCGTGGTGGATTCGCTCTCGGCAATCAAATACGCCAAGGTATACCCCGTTCGGGATGAGGACGGCCTGGTAGTCGACTTTAAAATTGAAGGAGATTTCCCCAAGTACGGCAACAACGACGACAGAGCCGACGAGATTGCCGTTTGGTTGGTGAAGACCTTTATGCGCTATATCTCCTCGCACTACACCTACCGCAATAGTATCCCCACAACCTCCATTTTAACCATTACCTCCAACGTGGTATACGGCAAGAAGACGGGCAATACCCCCGACGGCAGACGCGCAGGCGAGCCCCTCGCCCCCGGCGCAAACCCCATGCACGGCAGAGATAAAAACGGCGCGCTCGCTTCCTTGGAATCGGTGGCAAAGCTCCCCTACGAGTTCGCCAAGGACGGTATTTCCAATACCTTCTCCATTACCCCCGAATCTTTGGGTAAAAAGGACTAAATTTCCAAGCGCAAATTATTGACATTCAATCCTATTTATGATATAATGTTATTGAGAAAAATAAAAAAGGAGTGAAAAAGCATTATGGCAAATTCGCAGATAGATAATCTGGTAGCGATGCTGGACGGCTACGTAGCGGACGGCGGACATCATTTAAACGTAAACGTATTCAGCCGTGAAACGCTGTTGGACGCGCAGGCGCACCCCGAAAAGTACCCGCAGCTGACCATTCGGGTGTCGGGCTATGCGGTAAATTTTAACAAGTTGACCAAGGAACAGCAGGACGACGTTATTTCCAGAACCATTCACCAGTCCATGTGAAAAATCATATAAAAAACGGCGGGATACTCGCCGTTTTTTTGCTTTCATTTCCTTGATTTTTTAAACGGTCTATGATATACTATATCATAGTTATTTCTATACTCTTCGAGGCAAAGCGATGAATATACGGCAGGGCGTAAACCCTTTTCTTCCCAGTTACGAATATATTCCCGACGGCGAACCGCATGTTTTCGGCAACCGCGTGTATCTGTACGGCTCGCACGATAAGTTCAACGGCAAGACCTTTTGCGTGAACGATTACGTCTGTTGGTCGGCAGATATCAACAATCTTTCCTCTTGGGAATACGAGGGTGTTATTTTCCGCAGAAGGCAGGACCCCCGACGGCCTCGCTTTTCCTTCATCAATACCATGTACGCGCCCGACGTGGCGCAGGGTGCAGACGGGCGGTATTATCTGTATTACTTTTTGGGCTATACCTCCCGCATCGGCGTTGCCGTGTGCGATACGCCCGCGGGGCAGTTTGAGTTTTTGGACTACGTGCACTACCCCGACGGTACGCTTTTGGGCGAAAAGGGCGAGCCCTTGCAGTTTGACCCCGGCGTGCTGGTGGACGACGACGGACAGGTGTATTTATACACGGGCTTTGCGCCTAAAAAATATCCCAAGTTTTTAATGGGTAAGCACAAGCCCACCACCCAAGGCGCCATGGCGATGAAGCTGAAATCGGACATGGTGACCGTGGACGGGGACATCAGCTATATCGGCGCCACCGTGTACAACAGCGAGGGTACGGGCTTTGAAGGGCACGAGTTTTTTGAAGCCGCGTCCATGCGCAAATTCGGCAAAAAGTATTATTTTATCTACTCCTCTATCAACGGGCACGAGCTGTGTTACGCCGTGAGCGACAAGCCCACTGAGGGCTTTGAATACGGCGGAACCCTGGTTTCCATCGGCGATTTGGGCTTGAACGGAAACACCACGCCGTATAACAGCCTGGGCAATACGCACGGCAGCCTCATCAAGATAAACTATAAATACTACGTATTTTACCATAGACAGACCAACCGCAACCAATTCTCCCGACAGGCGTGCGCAGAGGAAATTTCCTTTAAAAACGGAAAATTTTTACAGGCAGAGCTGACCTCCTGCGGGTTGAACGGACGGCCCTTACGGGGTATCGGACCGTATAAGGCACGCATCGCCTGCTATCTGTATTCGAGAAAGGGCGTGCGCACCTACGGCGTTTTCAAGCGGCGAAAAGGCGTGTATCCGTATTTCACGCAATCGGGCAAGGACAGAAATCACACCCCCAACCAATACATTGCCAATTTCGGGCATGGTGCCATTGCAGGGTTTAAATATTTTGACTTTGACGGAGCCAATCAGATTATCGTAACCATCAAGGGCAACCCGCACGGCAGGCTGATTGTTTCCGAAACGCCCACAGGCAGAGCGGTTGCAAAAATTCGCCTGACGCCCTGCAAGGACTTTACCGATTTTTATGCACCTTTACATATTGAAAACGGAAAGCGCGCGCTCTATTTTTACTACGAGGGCGTGGGCAAGTTTAAATTCAAAGGGTTCCATTTGCAACAGGTAACCAGGGGCAATAAATTTTAGCGATTGTACGAGTATAAACCGCCCGATTCGGGCAGTATGTATTATATGAACCAAAAAAAGTATAAAATTTTACAGAATAAACACACAATAAATTAAGTCGAGCTGAAAGGAGGCCATGACATGAAAGATAAACACATTATCGACGGAGTGCAGGCGTTGGAAGAAGAGCTTTTGCGCGTAAAAGAAGCGCAAAATAAATTTTCCACCTACACCCAAGAACAAGTGGACGCTATTTTCAAGGCGGCGGCGGTTGCGGCAAACAGAGCGCGCATCTCCTTAGCCAAAATGGCGGTAGAAGAAACGGGTATGGGCGTAGTTGAGGACAAGGTCATCAAAAACCACTACGCAGCCGAATATATCTATAACGCTTACAAGGATACCAAGACCTGCGGCGTGATTGAAGAGGATACCGCCTACGGCATGAAAAAAATTGCCGAGCCCATCGGCTTGGTTGCCGCCGTTATCCCCACCACCAACCCCACTTCTACGGCTATCTTTAAGTGCTTGCTTGCCTTAAAGACCAGAAACGGCATTATCATTTCCCCCCATCCCAGAGCCAAAAACTCTACCATTGCGGCGGCAAAAACCGTGTTGGACGCAGCCGTGAAAGCCGGCGCACCCGAGGGCATTATCTCCTGGATCGACGTGCCCAGCCTGGAAATGACCAATACCTTGATGAAATCTGCAGATATTATTCTGGCGACCGGCGGCCCCGGCATGGTCAAGGCGGCGTACTCCTCGGGTAAGCCCGCCCTCGGCGTAGGCGCAGGCAATACCCCCGCCATCATCGACGACAGCGCGGATATTATCCTTGCCGTCAATTCCATCATTCACTCCAAGACCTTCGACAACGGTATGATTTGCGCGTCTGAGCAGTCGTGCATCGTTTTAAAGAGCGTTTACGACGCCGTCAAGGCAGAGTTTGCCCAAAGAGGCTGCTACTTCCTCGATGAGGAAGAAACCGAAAAGGTCAGAAAGACCATCATCATCAACGGTGCGCTCAACGCAAGAATCGTTGGCCAGAAGGCTTACACCATTGCAAAGCTCGCAGGCATAGACGTACCCGAAGAAACCAAAATTTTAATCGGCGAGGTCGAGAGCGTGGCACTCGAAGAAGAGTTTGCGCACGAAAAGCTCTCCCCCGTGCTCGCTATGTATAAGGCGGAAGACTTTGGGGACGCCTTGGTAAAGGCAGAACGGTTGATTGCCGACGGCGGTTACGGACATACCGCTTCGCTGTATATCAACGTCAATACCCAAAAGCAAAAAATCGAGAGCTATGAGGCAAGAATGAAGACCTGCCGTATCTTGATTAACACCCCCTCCTCGCAAGGCGGTATCGGGGACTTGTATAACTTCAAGCTGGCGCCCTCGCTCACGCTCGGTTGCGGCAGCTGGGGCGGCAACAGCACCTCGGAAAACGTCGGCGTAAGACACCTTATCAATATCAAATCGGTTGCAGAGAGGAGAGAGAATATGCTTTGGTTCAGAGCACCCCAAAAAATTTATATCAAGAAAGGCTGTTTGCCCGTTGCGCTCGACGAGCTCAAAAACGTATTGGGCAAGAAAAAGGCGTTCATCGTAACCGACAGCTTTTTATACAACAACGGCTATACCAAGCCCATTACGGACAAATTGAACGAGATGGGCATTGCGCACACCACCTTCTTCAACGTGGAGCCCGACCCCACCTTGGCTTCCGCAAAGGAAGGCGCCGCTATGATGCGCAGCTTTGCGCCCGATTGCATTATCGCCCTCGGCGGCGGCTCGGCAATGGACGCTGCCAAGATTATGTGGGTTCTCTATGAACACCCCGAAGCCGATTTCATGGACATGGCTATGCGCTTTGTGGATATCCGCAAGCGTGTATACGCCTTCCCCAAGATGGGCGAAAAGGCATACTTCATCGCCATTCCCACCTCGGCGGGTACGGGCTCGGAGGTAACTCCCTTTGCCGTTATCACGGACGAAAGCACGGGCGTGAAATATCCCTTGGCGGACTATGAGCTCATGCCCAATATGGCAATCATCGATACTGATTTCCACATGAGCGCGCCCAAGGGCTTGACCGCCGCCTCGGGCATCGACGCCGTAACCCACGCTTTGGAGGCGTATGCAGCTATGCTCGCCACCGATTATACCGACGGGTTGGCGTTGCAGGCGCTTAAAATTATCTTTGAATACCTGCCCAGAGCCTACGAGGACGGACAAAACGACGTGCAGGCCAGAGAAAAAATGGCCAACGCCGCTACCATGGCGGGTATGGCGTTTGCAAACGCATTCCTCGGCATCTGCCACTCCATGGCGCATAAATTGGGCGCGTTCTATCATCTCCCCCACGGCGTTGCCAACGCCCTGATGATTGAGGAAGTGCTGCGCTTCAACGCCTGCGAAACGCCCGTTAAAATGGGTACCTTCTCGCAGTATGCGTACCCGCACACCCTGCGCCGTTACGCCGAGATTGCCGAATATCTGGGCGTAGGCGGAAAGAACGACGAGGAAAAGCTGGAAAACCTGATTAAAGCCATCAACGACTTAAAGGCACGCGTGGGCATTAAGGAGAGCATTCAGGCGTACGGCGTGGACGAAAAGCAATTCCTCGACAAATTGGACGAAATGGTAGAACAGGCGTTTGACGACCAATGCACGGGCGCCAACCCCAGATATCCCCTGATGCGGGAAATGAAGGAGATGTACCTCAACGCTTACTACGGAAAGCACTTTACCGAACGCCCCATGCCCAAGGCTAAAGCCAAAGCCGCAGGCAAAAAGAGCAAATAAGCCCGAGGAGGATTTGGTAGACGATGAAACTTAAAAACGTAATTGCGGTCAGAAAAAACAAGACCGTATACCGCGACGGGGAAAACTGCATTAAAGTGTTTGACAGCGAGTTCTCCAAGGCGGACGTCCTGAACGAGGCACTCAACCACTCCAAGGTGGAAGGCACGGGCCTGCATGTTCCCAAAATTAAGGAAATTTATACGGTTGACGGAAAGTGGGCGATTGTTTCCGAATTTATTGAAGGCAAGACCTTGCAACAGCTCATGGACGAGAACCCCGAAAAATTGGACGAATACCTCGAAGTGTTCGTGGATTTGCAGATTGCCGTGCATCAAAAGAACGCACCCATGCTCGTAAAGCTCAAGGATAAGATGAACCGCAAAATTGAGCTGGCGCAACTGGACGATACCACCAAGTACGACCTGCACACCCGTTTAGAGGGTATGCACAAGCACGCCAAGCTCTGTCACGGCGATTTTAACCCCTCCAACATCATCATTACCGAGGACGGCACGCCCTATATCCTGGATTGGTCGCACGTGACCCAGGGCAACGCTTCGGCAGATGTAGCCAGAACTTATCTCTTGTTCTGTCTGAACAAAAAAGACGGTATTGCAAAAAAATATCTCGAGCTGTTCTGCAAAAAGAGCAACACCGAACGGCAATACGTTGAAAAATGGATGCCCATCGTTGCCGCTTCGCAGTCGGTTAAGGGAAATGCAGAGGAACGGGAATTCCTGCTTTCTTGGGTACAAGTCGTGGACTACGAATAAGGCTTGAAGGGTTGTTCCTTAACAATTACACCATCGTATATCGCTCCGCAGCGGTTGCTGCGGGGCGTTTTTATATTCTTCGCCCGACCGCAGCGCAAGCAAATTGCGGCAGGATTGGAAAGGGTTGAGAAAAGGGCGCATGTTTTGGGATTATTCGGCGGAAGTGGAAGATTTTTGCCGTTGATTTTTGGCATAAAGCTATGGCATAATGGGGT
>JAFVZP010000022.1 GCA_017508105.1 Clostridia bacterium | reverse complement strand
CCAACGACCAAAGTACAATTAAAATAATATCGTTTAAAATGTAAAATACAGTTTATTTAAATTGATTTAGTTTTCAGTTTAATATACGGTTTTGCCGTAACAGTCCATCGCCACGACGACGGGGAAATCCACCACTTCCAAGCGGTGCACCGCTTCGCTCAGTAAATCCTCAAAGGCGATGCATTCACTCTTTAAAATGGCGTTGCCGTAAATGGCGCCCGCACCGCCGATGGCGGCAAAATAACAAGCGGTATTGCGCATCAAAGCCTCTTTCACTTGCTCGCACATTTCACCCTTGCCGATGGCGCAGTTGAGTCCTAAATCGTATAATCTCGGAGCAAAACTGTCCATGCGCGCCGAGGTGGTCGGACCGCAGCTTCCGCTGGCTTTTCCGGGCTTTGCGGGGCAGGGGCCTGCGTAATAAATGGTAGCGTCTTTTAATTCAAAGGGCAGGGGCATGCCCGAGTTCAAGTGCTCAAAAATGCGTTTATGCGCGCAATCTCTCGCCGTTAAAATCACACCCGATAATAACAGCGAATCGCCTGCGTGTAATTCCTGAATCTGCTCTTTTGTCAAAGGTAACGTCAGCTTTTTCATAGCTTATAACACCTCCTTTTCACAGCGCACGCAGTGGCATTGAATATTCACGGCAACGGGCAGGCCTGCAATATGCGTGGGGGCAATTTCGCACGCAACCCCCAAAGCGGTGGTGTCGCCTTGGAAGCCCTGACAGCCGATATACAGCTCGTTGATTTTTTTGAGCGCAATTTCTTCAATTTCCCGAACGTCCTGGCGGGGGTTATGCGTGCCCACTTCTCTCGTCAGGGCTTTTTTTGCAAGAAAAGCGCAGGTATCGAAGCTGCCGCCGATTCCAACGCCGACGTACACGGGCGGACAGGGACGGGAGCCGGCAATCTTCACGGTTTCCACAATGCTGTCAATCACACCCTGCACGCCCTTGGCGGGGGTGAGCATATACAGTCGGCTCATATTTTCACTGCCGAAGCCTTTGGGCAGGAAGGTAACGTGAATATTCTCTCCCGCAACAATTTCGGTATGTATTACGGCGGGGGTATTGTCTGCCGTATTGACCCTCGTCAAGGGGTCGCACACGGATTTTCTGAAATATCCGTCCAAATACGCACGGCGCACGCCCTCGTTGACGGCATTCAAGAGAAGCTCTCCCTCTAATTTCACGTCCTGACCGATTTCCAGCAAAACCACTGCCATGCCCGTGTCCTGACATACGGGCAGCTGTTCGTTTTGGGCAAGACGTGCATTGTCCAAAAGGGTGTTGAGTGCAAATTGACAGGCGGAAGAGGACTCCTTCTCGCTCGCTTCCTGCATGGCTTTGATGCAAGAGGGGATAATCGTAACCCCTGCCTTGCGCGCCAAGCGATAGACGCAGTTTTCTATTTCTTTGGTATTGATAATTCTCATAATTTAAAACCTCGTTTTTTTATTATAATAAAAAATTTATAAAAAAGCAAAGTTTTTAGGGGTATTTTATTTACGCAAGCAAAAAAATTTGATATAATAAAGAACATGGAAAAAATCAACAAACAATTATACGATACGCAAACGGCGGGCGCGCTCTATTCCTTCGCAATTATTTTGCTGTTTTTGCTCTCGTTTTTTTTCTCGGCTGCGCTTTTATTGTCGGGTATTGAGATAGACGTAAACGGTGCAAAGCCCGATTGGTATCTCTATTGTAACTACCTCGTTCCTCAAATAGCCTTTGCCTTGGTGATAGCGGCAGTCTTCATTTTTGTCAAGGTAACACCCAAAGAGGTCTTTAAAAGCACCAAATGGCAGTATTTTCTGCTGGCAATTCTGTTGCAGTTCGGTCTGTTTTCGCTCTCTTGGGTGAACGGCTATTTCTTGCGGTTTTTACAAGACGCCTTGGGTTATCAATTGAATCAAGCCCAGCTTCCGTCCTTAGAGCAAGGCGGCTTATTCTTTGTAATTATCGTGGTGGCGCTCCTGCCTGCAATTTTTGAGGAAAGTATTTTCAGAGGCTTGTTGCTCGCACCCATGAAAAAGCTGTCCACACCCGTTGCCGTCCTTTTAAACGGATTTTTATTTGCGCTCTATCACCAGAACCCTGCACAAACCTTATATCAGTTCGTGTGCGGCTGCGCCTTTGCGCTCATTGCCATTCGCGCCAATTCGGTATTGCCTACCATTCTTTCGCACTTTTTAAACAACACCGCAATTATTTTATTAACTTACTTCGGTATAGACGAATTTACGGGCATGGGTGGGGTTATTTTCTATATTCTCGCCGCAATTTCTCTTGCCGCAACTCTGGTTTGGCTTATATTTATAGACCGAAAAACCAACGAAAAAAAGACCCAGAGCGTACAGCTGTTTTTGTTCTTCGCTTCGGTGGGCATTGCCGTTTGCGCCGTGTCCTGGATGAGTAATTTATTGCTTTCAATCGGGTAAAATATATGATAAAAATTCACCTCGTCGTGGTAGGAAAAATCAAAGAGAGCTTTTTTCGTGAGGGCGTCAACGAATATTTAAAACGTCTCTCTCGCTTTGCCGACGTGTCCGTCAGGGAGCTGCCCGAGCGCAGCACGTTAGAGGAAGAGGGCGAAGATATTTTGCGCGCCGTAAAGGGCTACGTCATCGCCCTGGCAATCGAGGGGAAAAAGCTTTCCAGCGAGCTTTTGGCGCAAAAGCTGAAATCGCTCACCGACGGGGGAAAGGAAATCTCCCTCGTCATCGGTTCGTCGCACGGGCTTTGCAAGGCGGTGAAGGACAGGGCGGACTTTTTACTCTCCTTTTCGGATATGACCTTTCCGCACCAGCTCATGCGGGTTATTTTATGCGAACAAATTTACCGTGCGTTTATGATCAACGCAGGCAGTGAATACCATAAGTAAGGCACGCCTTTTGAAAAAAAATCATATATTGCCGTGTGAGTGTATTTTCAGACATAGAAAAGTTTTACAAGGCGTATAAAGGCAACAAAAAAATCATCGGCAAATCCATTTTGGGCAGACCCATCTATGCCATGCAATCGGGTAAGGGCTGTCCTTTGGGCATCGTACAGGGCGCCATTCACGCGCGGGAATGGATTACTTCCTACTTAATTTTAGAACAAATCCGTTTGGGTGTCGATTGCGGCAGCGCATGGTTTATTCCGCTTGCCAATCCCGACGGGGCGTTGCTCTCCACCTGCGGCATTCAAACGGTTAAGGGCGAATGGCGCAGAAGATTGCTCCTCAACGCCAACGACTGCAGCGACGATTTTTCGCTTTGGAAAGCCAACGCCAACGCCGTGGATTTAAACGTCAATTTCGACGCCTGCTGGGGAACGGGTACTTGCAACGTCAAATTCCCCGCCTCGGCAAACTACGTGGGTGTTGCTCCCTTTTCCGAGCCCGAAAGCAGGGCGCTTCGGGATTTTACCTTAGAGGTCTGTCCGCAGTATACCATCAGCTATCACACGATGGGTGAGGAAATTTATTGGCAGTTTTGCCAGCCCTTTTTCCGCTGTATGCGGGATAAAAAGTACGCCTGTACTCTCTCCCACCTGACGGGCTATCCTTTAAAGAGCGCAGAGGGTAGCGTGGGCGGCTATAAGGATTGGTGTATTCAAACGCTCAAAATTCCCGCCTTTACAATAGAGGTGGGCAACGGAACGCACCCCTTGGGTAAAAAAGATTTAGAGGATATTTTGAATAAAAACGTCTGCACGGTGCGGGAATTTTCCGCCTGTTGGCGGCGAGGGTAATAAAATTTATGGACGATAAAATCAAATACATGAAAGCGGCGCTCCGCTGTGCGGAGCGCGCGAAAAAATACGGCGAAGTGCCCATCGGTGCCGTGGTGGTATACGAGGGTAAAATTATCGGCAGAGGCTATAACCGCCGTTTAAAAACCCAGCTCGCTTCCGCTCACGCCGAGATGATGGCAATCGACTCTGCCTGTAAAAAGCTGGGCAGCTGGCGCTTGCCGGGCGCGGAAATTTACGTTACGTTGGAGCCCTGTCCCATGTGCATGGGCGCCATCTTAAACGCCCGTATAGACAAGCTCTACTTCGGTGCGTACGAGCAAAAGGGACGCTCGTTTACTGCCGAGCTTGCCAACGCCAACCTCTTAAACCATACGGTAGAGGTAGAGGGGGGCGTTTTGGAAGAGCGCTGTTCTTCGGTTATCACGCAGTTTTTCACTGAGATGCGCGAGCGCGAAAAGAACAAAAAACAACAAATGAAGGTCGCAGAGGAGTAAAAAATATGTATTTAATCGTAGGGCTTGGAAATCACGGCATAGAATATCAAAAAACCTTTCATAACATGGGCTTTATGACCGTGGATATTTTAGCCGAAAAATTGGGTGTAAATTTCAAGAAAAAGGAATGTGAAGCCCTTATAGCCGAGGCGTATATCCGGGGCGAAAAAATCATCATCGCCAAACCGCAGACGTATATGAACAACAGCGGACGTGCGGTAAAGCAGCTTTTGAACAAGCACAAACTGACCGAGGAAAATCTCTGCGTCATTTACGACGATTACGATTTGCCCAAGGGCGCCGTGCGTATCCGTCCGTCGGGCAGCGCCGGCACACACAACGGTATGCGCAGCATCATCGGCGAAACGGGTATGAAAAACTTTACCCGTATCCGCATCGGCATTAAAGATGAAAACTTAACCGAAATTCCCATCGTCAATTACGTTCTCTCCCGCATCCGTTCTGCCGATGACGAGCTGTTTTATCAAGCCTTCGACAGAGCGTCCGACGCCGCCAAGGCGCTTGCGGGCGGACTGTCAGTTGAGTTGACCATGACCAAATACAACGGATAAAAAATACTTTTTTATAAGGAATTTATCTTGCGTAAAAATTTTTTTACCTTTGAAAATTTAAAGGGGGAATATCCCCAATTGAACGCCGAACTCCGCCGAGGCACGCCCACGGCGGTGTTCGGCGTTTCCGCTCCGCATAAATATATGATTGCCTCGCTCGTCACCCAGCCTGCGGTGTATATCTGCGCCGATGCGCAAACGGCAAAAAAGGCGGCGGAGAGCATTGCCACGCTATCGGGCAAAAAAGTGTCGCTCCTTTCGGCAAAGGACGAGGTGCTGCTGTATAAGACGGCTATTTCCAAGGACGCTCTCTTTCGCCGCATCAACGCAATCCATCAATTCCAAAACGGCGCGGAAATATTGGTCGCCGACGTGGAATCGCTCATTCAACTCTTTCCCCGCTTTATACCGTCCGTTGCCCTACAAGTAGGCGAAGAAACCGACTTTTCAACCCTGCCTGCCCGCCTCGTTTCCATGGGCTACGTGCGCGAGCAGAACGTAGAGAGCAAGGGTAGCTTTGCCCTCAGAGGTGATATCCTGGATATCTTCCCCGTCAACGAGGAAAACCCCGTGCGCATCGACTTTTTCGGCGACGAGGTCGAGAGCATCAAGCCCTACGACTTGGTGACGGGGGACCGATTGCCCGTTGCGCAAAATTTAACCGTCGTTGCGGCGACAGACGTATTTTTGAGCGACGAGGATATAAAAAATATCCCCGAAGTTTTAAAGGACGAGCTGAAAAAGTGCCCCGACTCCGAGGCGTACGCGCGCAGTCTGTCCATCGTGGACGATATATTGGAGAAATTGGAAAACCGCAGAGATACGGCAAACAACTTTCTTTTGCCCATCTTGGAAAATTGTTGCGATTTCTTTTCGCTGTTGGATGAGAAAACCCTGCTCATCTTTGACGAAGGCAAGCAGATTTACGATAAATTGGACGTCTTGTATAAGGAGCACGAGGAGCGCTTTCAACGGCTGCTCAAAGCCGGCGAGGTGTTCTCATTCACCAAGCGGCAGTTTGCCGTTCGTGAGGACTTCTTCTCCAACGTAACTTCCTTTCGGTGCTTGGCGCTGCAAACCTTCACCTCACGCACCTTCTTTTTTGAGTCGTTTAAAATTTTTAATTTTAAATCCTCGCCCGTATCCCGATATTTAAACAGCTTTGAAACGCTGTTCACCGATATCAAAAATTGGCTGTACAACCAATACAAAATCATTCTCTTTTGCGGCACGCATAGCCGCAAGGAAAAGCTGAAAGAGGCATTGCGTGAAAACGCACTGCCCGTCGCCCCCGGCGTTCACGCCCTGGAGTATTTTTCGGGTGTAGAGGTATTGGACGAGGCGCTGGATAAAGGCTTAATTCTGCACGAGAGCAAGACCGTACTCATCGGCTCGGGGGATATGTTCACCAAACCGCCTGCGCAAAAGCGCATCAAGCGCCGCCGCGGGGATATGTTCGTAGCGCCCGAGGTGGGCGATTACGCCGTACACGAAACGCACGGTATCGGCAAAATTATCGGCATGAAAAAGCTGGAAACCTTGGAGGGGATTAAGGAATACATCGCCATCGAATACCGCGGCGGAGATACCTTATACCTGCCCGTGGAGCGCATGGATGCCCTCTCCAAATACGTCGGCAACGATGCGCCCATGCTCTCTAAAATCGGCGGCGCAGAGTTTGAACGCGTCAAGGAACGGGTAAAAAATTCACTCAAAAAATTGGCGTTCGACCTCAAAAAGCTGTACGCCGAGCGCGAAAAACAGCAGGGCTACGCCTTCCCGTATTACGAGGAGATGATGGAGGAGTTTTTTACCGCCTTCGAGCACAGCGAAACGCCCGACCAGTTGGAATCCGTCAAGGAAATTATATCCGATATGTGCAGTCAAAAGGTCATGGACAGACTGCTCTGCGGCGACGTGGGCTTTGGCAAAACCGAAGTGGCGCTGCGTGCGGTGTATCTGTGCGCCTTGGGCGGAAAACAGGCGGCGCTCATGTGCCCCAGCACCATTTTAAGCGAACAGCATTTTCAAACGGCAATCAAACGCTTGGACGGTTTCGGCGTCAAGGTGGCGTGTCTGAACCGATTCAAATCCGCCAAGGAGCAGGAGCGTATTCTGCAAGCCGTCAAAGAGGGCAAGGTGGACCTTTTAATCGGCACCCACCGCTTGCTCTCCAAGGACGTGCAGTTTTCCGACCTGGGATTGCTCGTTTTGGACGAGGAGCAGCGCTTCGGCGTGGAACACAAGGAAAAAATCAAACATTTAAAGCAGAATATCGACTGCCTGACCATGACGGCAACGCCCATTCCCCGTACGCTGCATATGTCGCTGTCGGGCATTCGTGACATCAGCACCATTACCACGCCCCCCGCCGAGCGTCTACCCATACAGACCTACGTGGTGGAAGAAACCGAAGCGCTCATTCGGGACGCTTGCTTGCGGGAGCTTGCAAGAGAGGGGCAGGTGTTCATTTTATACAACCGAGTGGAGAGCATCAATACCTTTGCCGCCCGTATTGCGCAAATCGTGCCCGAGGGCAAGGTGTGCATCACGCACGGCAGAATGGATAAAACCGTGCTGGAAAACAACGTCATGCGTTTTTACGCCGGCGAGAGCAATATTTTAATTACCACGACCATCATCGAAAACGGCATTGACTTGCCCAACGCCAACACCATCATCGTCATCGACGCCGACCGATTGGGCGTATCCCAGCTCTATCAGCTTCGCGGCAGAGTTGGCAGAGGCACCCGCCTTGCCCACGCTTATTTCACCTATAAGCCCGAAAAGGTGCTCACCTCGGACGCTACGGCACGCCTTTCTGCGATTATGGAATTCACCGAGCTGGGTTCGGGCTTTAAAATCGCCATGCGTGACCTGGAAATCCGTGGTGCAGGCAATATTTTGGGTGCAGAACAGCACGGGCATATGGATAAGGTGGGTTACGAGCTGTACTCCAAGCTCTTGAAAGAGGAAATGACGGGCGAAGCGCAGAACGTTGCCGAGCTGGATATCAAGGCAACGGCGTACATTCCCGAGGAATATATCGAGTCGAGTGCAGGGCGGTTGGACTGCTATAAACGCATCGCCGAAATTAAGAGCGTGGACGATTACAAGCGGGTACTTTCTTCTATAGAAGAAAACTACGGACAAATGCCGTCGGAAATGCTCAACCTCTTAATCATCTCGGTGCTCAAAAGCTACGCGGCAAAATTCAACGTCAAAAAAATATCGGTTACGGCGGGCAAGGGCACGCTCGAACTGCCGTCCTTGCAGACGCTCTCCCTCGCGGGGGTAAAGGCCGCGCTCGACCAATACAGGGACAAAGTAACCATCAGCATGACCCATGCGCCCGTGTTGGTGTTCGGCGGCAGCAGCAATCAAACCAAAATTATGTTGCAAATGTCAAAATTTTTGAAATATGCGCTAACTTTCGTTGCAACATCATAAAAAAAAGATTGCAATAATTTAAAAAATATATTATAATATGGTTATTGCTTATCAAACTTACTATAAATGGAGTTTTCTATGAAAAGAAAAATATTTGCAACTGTTTTAGCTACGGTCATGACACTGTGCTGTTTTTCTTCCTGCGCGCTCACCAATCCCGACGCAGGTAAAGATATGGCAGAGACCGTTGCGGTGGTAGACATTTCCCAATCCGATGAATTTAAAGCCAACGGCGAATACGCAAAGTATGCCGACTTTATTCAGCCTGTTGAAGTAACCAAGCGTGAATTGGTGGCTGCGTTCGTTGGAAGCGGTTATAACTACGTATCCCAAGGTATGTCCTATAAGGATGCTTTGGCAATCGTATTGGAAAGCTTAACCGGCTTTAAAATCGTCGTACAGTATTCCATGGTTTACTTCTTGGAAAACGACGACGCTTATACCCTCGACGGTTATAACACGTATGCGCAAAGCGCACCCGCCGGCGAAGATGAATTGACCACGGCTTTGAAATATTTCCTCGTAAACGATGAAATCGGCGAAGTGGACGGAGACCCCTATACCCGCTACGACATGGCGGTTTATACCGTAAATCAATCCATCAACTCGGCAATCGATTCGAGAGAAAGCATGTTCATCTACAATAAAGACGCTTCTACCGGAAGCGGTGACGAGGACAGAGCAACTCCTACGGGCGTGAATACCCAGGTAGAAGATTTCTACGATCCCGATTACGCCATTTACACCGGTTGGAACCAAGCAACCGCTTGCGGTTCTTACGAAGCGGTAAAGGGCAGCACCATCACCAGCAGAAAGCAAGCGTACAATTCCTTTATCAATATGCTTTCCTCGAACTATCTGTTGAGCGAAGGGGAAGTGAACAAAGTAAACACCGACGGTATTGCTTCTACGGAATATTATAAGGTTGAATTGTTGACGCAGTTGCAACAACAGCTTTCCGATAAATTGCAGGCTGCATTGGAAGAAAAAGCGCTTTCCACGATTACCGCCGATTATCTCACCAGCAGATATGAAGAAATGTTGCTCGACCAACAGACCAAGTTCGATCAGGATGAATCTGCGTTTACCGCAGCGTTGGATGCCGTTTCGGATACCTCGTTCGTTCTCTACGCTCCCGAAGGCAATGCAGGCGACGCCACCAAATACGGCTTTGTATCCAACATCCTCATTCCCTTCTCCACCGCACAGGAAGCTGCGTTGAACGGTTATAAAACCAACTTGGAAAACGGTGATATTACCGAAGAAGAATATTACGCATTGAGAGCAGATTTGCTCAACGGCGTTAAAGCAACCGACCAAAGAGAAACTTGGTTCAACGGCGCAAAGGATTACAGCTATAAGGCAGAGGGCACCGCAGGCACCGATTATTACGGAAACAGCGATTACCTCTTCTTTGAAGACAGCATGACCAAGGCCGACCAATACGAAGAAATTCAAAAGTACTACGGCAAATATGCCTACAACGGTACGGTAAAATACAATGCCAACAAGGGTGCATATACCCTCGACGCCAACAAATTGAGCATTACCGAGTTCTTAACCGAAATGCAAAATTACATGAATTGGGCACTCGGTAAAGAAGGCTATCAGAACACCGCAGCCGCTAAAACCGGTACGGTTAGCCTGAACGGCAAAGACCTCACTGCAACCAACGGAAAAGTCAACGAATACGGTCAGAATCTGTACGACGACAAGGGTGATATCGATTATTCCAGCTTTGTATATTACGTAGGCCAGGTTGGCAATCTGACCTTTGACCATAAGAACGCTTTGGTCAACGACAATGCTTCCTACACGGCATTCTCGGCATTCAACGATTTACTGTTTGCTTACAGCACCGACCCCGGTTCGTTGAACACCTATTTCGGTTACAGCCTTACCCGTTATAAATCTGATTTCGTAGGCGAATTTGAATACGCATCCAAGCTTGCCGTAGCGCAAGGCGTGGGCACTTATACGGTATGTCCTTCCGATTACGGCTGGCACATCATCTATTGCACCTACACCTTTGATGCCGGCGAAGTATACGAAGGCGTAGATTTTGCAAGCTATCTTGCAAACAAAGATACCTTGCCCGAAAACTCCTTTGAATACTACTTCTACGAAGCAATTAAGGACACTTTGGTAAGCGGCTATCAAACGGAAATCACCAATAAATCGGTCAACCGTTATAACAATAGCGCTTGCGTTAAGGTTTACCCCGAAAGATATTCCGACTACACTGCGTTGGATAAAAACCGCTAATTAAACAAACAATTAAAACGGCACGGAGAAGCTCCGTGCCGTTTTTTAATTTATCTTTCCGATTCGTAGTGGCAATTTTCGGTCTGTGTAGGGGGCATGGTTTCTCCCTCGCCGACGTATACCTTATTCACCACGTTTCCATTTTTATCAACTACCTTGTAAGAGCCTGTCTTGGGACAAATGTCGCCGCAATTTAATCTCATAATAAAAACCTCCTTTTGAGACAATAGCAGTATGCGCCGAGGGAGTTTTTCTTATACAGGCAAACAAAAAAAGACGAAGTTTTGCAACTTCGTCTTTTTTTGTTTTATATATCCGATTGATTATTTGGACATCTTCTTATAGCCTTCCAATCTTCCCTTGAATGCCTTTTCAGTCGCATCATAGAGTTCTTCAGCGAGTTCGGGAGCGGTCTTCTTCAAAGACGCATATCTCGTTTCGCCCAAGATGAAGGTACGGAAGTCAGCGGTGGGTTCCTTGGAATCCAAAATGAAGGGATTTTCGCCCTTGTCAGCCAAGGTGGGGTTGTAACGGTACAATGCCCAGTAGCCGCAATCAACAGCGTTCTTTTCTTCAGCCTGCGATTTAGCCATGTTGATACCGTGGTTGATACAAGGAGCGTAGCAGATGATGATGGAAGGACCCTTATAAGCTTCAGCTTCCTTCAACGCCTTGACGAATTGAGCCTTATCCGAACCCATTGCGCACTGTGCAACGTATACGTAGCCGTAGCTTGCTGCAATCATACCCAAATCCTTTTTCTTCACTCTCTTACCGCCGGCGGCGAATTTCGCAACCGCAGCAATAGGAGTGGACTTGGAAGCCTGACCGCCGGTATTGGAGTAAACTTCGGTATCGAGTACGATGATGTTTACGTCTTCACCTGCAGCGAGAACGTGGTCCAAACCGCCGTAACCGATGTCGTAAGCCCAGCCGTCGCCACCGATCATCCAGAAGGATTTCTTAACGAGGCAATTTTTTTCGTCGTAAATTTCTTTTACCAATGCACCGCAGGTTTCGCAGTTCATTTTGCCTTCCAAAGCCTTAACCAAAGCGGCGGAAGCCGTCTTGCTGCCTTCTGCATCGTCCATGTTTTCAATCCATGCTTCGCAAAGAGCCTTGTCATCGCCCGTCCAGAGTTCTGCGAGCTTAGCAATCTTATCCTTTAACGCATTGCGTCTTGCTTTGTAAGCGAGGTTCATACCGAAGCCGAATTCTGCGTTGTCCTCGAACAAGGAGTTAGCCCAAGCGGGACCGTGACCCTGTTTGTTCTTGGTGTAAGGGCACGTAGGGGAAGAACCGCCGTAGATGGAGGAACAGCCGGTTGCGTTTGCAACGATCATTCTGTCGCCGAAGAGCTGGGTGAGAACCTTGAGGTAAGGTGTTTCGCCGCAGCCTGCGCAAGCGCCGGAGAACTCGAACAAGGGTTGGGTGAACTGGCTCTTCTTAACGTCAGCCATCTTAGCAACCACTTCGGGTTTTACGTCGGGCAA
The DNA here is from genome assembly GCA_017508105.1 of Clostridia bacterium. Taxonomy (GTDB): domain Bacteria; phylum Bacillota; class Clostridia; order Christensenellales; family Borkfalkiaceae; genus RGIG4074. The sequence continues at coordinate 13,190 of JAFVZP010000022.1, read as the reverse complement.
TTCCTGTGCAAATTCCCAATTATCCGTTTCCTTAGCAGCTACTTGTTCCAAGGGCTTCATGGTCAAAGCGCATTCAGCGTCGGGTGCAGTCTTTTGACCTGCAGCAACAGCCTTCTTCAATGCGGTCTGGTTAACGGGACATACGTCTACGCAAACGCCGCAACCCATACAGTCGAGGGGAGATACCTGAATTCTGAAGGTATAACCGGGAGCCTGCAAAGCAGCCTTGGTGGAGAAGCCGGCGGGTACTTCGGTGCCGTTTTCTACCAAGTAAGGACGGATACAAGCGTGAGGGCATACGAATGCGCATTGGTTACATTGAATACACTTGTCGATGTTCCAATCGGGAACGGAAACGGCAACGCCGCGTTTTTCCATTTTGGAGGTACCGGTGGGAACCGAACCGTCTGCGCTGAACGCAGAGATGGGCAACTTGTCGCCTTCCAAAGCCAAGATGGGAGCAACAACTTCCTTGAAGTACTTATCGTCAGCGGGTTTTACCATTTCAGCACCCTCGGTGGTGGTTGCCCACGAAGCGGGGATGTCAATTTTGATGAGGTTTGCCGCAGCCGAATCAATTGCGTTGTAGTTCATCTGAACGATAGCGTCGCCCTTACGTGCGAAGGACTTGTACGCCATCTTCTTCATATATTCCACAGCGTCTGCATAGGGCATAATCTGAGGATTTACCATGAAGAAAGAGGATTGCAAAATGGTAGAGGTCTTGCCGCGCAAGCCGAGTTCGTGTGCAATCTTAATAGCGTCGATAACGTAGAGGTTTGCCTTCTTAGCCGCCAAAGCGTTCTTCATCTTAGCGGGCAATTCCTTTTCCAAGGTAGCTACGTCCGTCCAAGCGGCGTTGAGCAAGAAGATACCGCCTTCCTTCAAATCGCTGACCATGTCGTAACGGGTAACGTAAGAGGGGTTATGACAAGCAATGAAGTCAGCCGAGTCGATGAGGTATTCGCTTTGAATGGGCTTATCGCCGAAACGCAAGTGGGAAACGGTGATGCCGCCCGACTTCTTGGAATCGTAGAAGAAGTAAGCCTGAACGTATTTTTCGGTATGGTCGCCGATGATTTTAACGGTGTTCTTGTTGGAGCCTACCGTACCGTCCGAGCCCAAACCGTAGAACTTACAGGAAGTGGAGCCTGCGGGAGCAGCGTCAAACTTCTCGGAGAAGTCCAAGGAAGTGCCGGTAACGTCGTCGTAAATACCGATGGTGAAGTGATTTTTGGGTTGAGCTGCTTCGAGGTTCTTATAGATAGCCTTAACCATGGTAGGCGTAAATTCTTTGGAACCCAAAGCATAACGTCCGCCGACGACTTGAATACCGCTTACGCCCTTTTCCAAGAGTGCGGTGCATACGTCGAGGTACAAGGGTTCGCCGAGCGAACCGGGTTCTTTGGTTCTGTCGAGAACCGCCATCTTCTTACAGGTAGCGGGGATAGCCTTGATAAATGCGTCGGTAACGAAAGGACGGTACAATCTAACCTTGATTGCGCCCACCTTCTTGCCCATAGCGTTGAGCTTGTTGACGGTTTCTTCCACGGTTTCGATACCGGAGCCCATCAATACGATAACTTCTTCTGCATCGGGAGCACCAACGTAGTCGAAGAGGTGATACTGTCTGCCCGTATGCTCGGAAACAACCTGCATCATTTCTTCTACGGCGCTGACCGTTTCATCGTAATACTTGTTGCAAGCTTCTCTGGTCTGGAAGTACGTATCGCTGTTTTGAGCGGTACCCTTTTGAATGGGATGTTCGGGGTTGAGAGCGCGGGCTTTGAAATCGTCCACGTATTTCTGCATGCCGAGCTTGTCGAAAATAGCTCTGATTTCAGCATAGTTATCAGCTTCGTCAAAAGCGTCGATCTTGGAATATTCGTGAGAGGTTCTGAAGCCGTCGAAGAAGTGTAAGAAAGGCACTTTGCACTTCAAGGTAGCGAGGTGGGAAACCAAGGACAAATCCATAACTTCCTGAACCGAACCCGAAGCCATCATCGCAAAACCGGTCTGACGGCAAGCCATAACGTCCGAATGGTCGCCGAAGATATTCAAAGACGCAGCTGCAATGGCACGTGCGGAAACGTGCATAACCATGGGCATCAATTCGCCTGCGATTTTATACATGTTGGGAATCATCAGCAGTAAGCCCTGCGAAGCGGTGTACGTCGTGGTCAACGCACCGGCGCAAAGCGAACCGTGAACGGCACCTGCTGCACCGCTTTCAGCTTGCAATTCCGAAACCAAGAGGGGTTGTCCCCACATATTGGTTCTGCCTGCCGTAGCCCATTCATCCGCAGACTCCGCCATGGGAGAGGAAGGGGTGATGGGGTAGATGGCTGCGACTTCCGAGAAGGCATACGCAACGTGGGACGCAGCGGTATTGCCGTCGATTGTCATTTTTTTCATCCGAAACCTCCAAAAAATTAAATTATTTTTATACTGTTTGATAAAAGTGGGCAAGTGTATTTCGCGCAATAACTGTCAAGTAATATTTTGCCCATTAGATATATTATACTTTCTTTTTTCGGTTAAGTCAATATAATGCGTAAAAAAAATTAAAAATATCTTATAAAATTATATTTTATTTATTGACTTTTTTCTTAATCTTTACTTCATTTATTTGTTTTTCTGTTAAATACTTGCTATAATATAGCAGAACACACAATTTGAGGTATTCAATGCAGGCGTTAGAATTTAAAAACGTAAACTTTTCCTACGGCGCACAGAGCGATTTTTCGCTCAACAACGTCAATTTTTCCGTAGAGGAGGGCGAATTGGTCGCCGTTCTCGGGCACAACGGCAGCGGTAAATCCACCCTTGCCCGCCTTTGCAACGGACTTTTAAAACTGAAAAGCGGCACCATTCACGTATTCGGTATGGACGCCTCCGAGGATAAAAATACCTTCGCCATTCGCCAAAGCGTGGGCGTGGTATTCCAAAATCCCGACAATCAGATGGTCGCGTCCACCGTGGAGGACGACGTTGCTTTCGGACCCGAAAATATCGGCGTTGAGCGCAAGGAAATCGGGGAACGCATCGACTTTGCTCTTCGCGCCGTCGGCATGGAAAAATACCGCCATGCCACGCCCGCCCGTCTTTCGGGCGGACAAAAACAGCGCATCGCCATCGCAGGGGTATTGGCAATCAAGCCCAGAATTTTAATTTTGGACGAATCCACGGCGATGCTCGACCCCAAGGGCAGAAAGGAAATTATGGACGTAGTTTTAAAGCTCAATAAAGAGGAAAAAATTACCGTCCTTTTGATCACGCATTTTATGGAAGAGGCGTTGCAAGCCGACAGAGCCATCGTCATGAACAAGGGCGAAATCGTCATGCAAGGCACCCCGCAAGAAATTTTTTCCCGCTCGGAGGAATTGGAGTGTTACGGCCTCACGCTACCCCCCGTCGGTTATATCTGTAAGGGGTTACAAGCGAGCGGCGTATCCGTTGGCGACTGTTTAAAGGTCCAAGAATTGGCAGAGGAGATAGAGCGTTGCGCATCACGGCAGAACATTTAAATTATACCTACAATCAAGCGTCCGAGTTCGCCGTACACGCCCTCAGAGACGTCAATCTTACGGTGGAGGAAGGGGAGTTTTTCGGCATCATCGGCCATACGGGCAGCGGAAAATCCACCTTCATTCAGCACCTGAACGGTTTGATTTTGCTCCCTTCGGCGCAAAAAAAATACAAGCCGAAAAAGCTCAAAAAGGGTGAAATAGCTCCGCCTAAAACGGTTTTACAGGTAGGCGAGTACGACTTAACGGACAAAAAAACCGATTTTCGAAAATTGCGCTCCAAGGTGGGCATGGTTTTTCAGTATCCGGAATATCAGCTCTTTGCCGAAACGGTTTTTGAAGACGTGGCGTTCGGCTTGAAAAATTTTTCCGAGCAGCCGCTCTCGCCCGAGCGCATACAAACCGCCGTACGGCAGGCGTTGGAAACAGTCGGACTCAACTACGCCGAGGTGTGGGATAAATCTCCCTTCGACCTTTCGGGCGGGCAAAAGCGCCGTGTGGCAATCGCCGGCGTCATCGTTACCCGTCCCGAGGTATTGGTGTTGGACGAGCCCGCCGCCGGCTTGGACCCCTTGGGCAAGCAGGAGCTCATGGCGCTATTACATGAAATTCACCGTTCTTGGTGCAAAACGGTCATCTTCGTTTCGCACGACATGGACGAGGTAGCGGAAAACTGCACCAAGGTGGCGGTATTTTCCGAGGGCGCGGTTCAATTCGTTCTGCCGCCCAAAGAGCTCTTTCAAAAACAGGCAGAGCTGCTTTCGCTCGGCTTGGACTTGCCCGTAACGGCAAAGCTCGTTGCGCTTTTAAAGCAAAAGGGCATCGATATTGACTGCGACTTCACGAAGAAGGACTTTATCCAAAAGGTACAAAAATACCTGCAAGGGGGGAACGGCGTATGTTGAAAGACGTAACCTTCGGGCAGTATTATCCCGTCAAATCCTTCGTGCATAATTGCGACCCCCGCATTAAAATTCTCTTTTTAATCGGATTCATCGTCGCCGTGTTTTTGGCGTCCAATTTTTACGGCTTGGCGCTGTGTGCCGCCGTACTTGTCATTGGCATTTTGTGCTCCCGCGTACCCGTTCAAAGTATTCTTCGCTCAATCAAGGGTATCCTGTTTTTATTGGCGTTTACGGCAATTTTAAATTTGTTCTTTTACGCAGGCGAAACCACCGTGGTCATCGGCGAAATTCCCCTTCAATGGGGCGTCGTTAATATCACCTACGAGGGCATCTATTTCATGCTGTTTTTGATGTTCCGCCTGTTTATGCTCATTCTCTCCTCTTCGCTTTTGACGCTTACGACAACACCCGTCAATTTAACCGACGGCATCGAAAGCCTGCTCACCCCCTTAAAATGGCTGCGCTTTCCCGTACACGTTTTGGCGCTCGTCATGTCCATTGCCTTGCGTATGATTCCCTCGCTCATGGACGAAACGGACAGAATTATGAACGCGCAAAAGGCGAGAGGGACAGACTTTGAACACGGCAACATTTTCAAGCGAGTCAAAGCCATCGTGCCCATTTTAATCCCGCTGTTAATCGGCGCTATGCGTCGAGCGGAGGAGCTGGGCGACGCCATGGATGCAAGGTGTTATACGGGCAGCGAAAACCGCACCAAATACAAAAAGCTGACCTTCACTTGGCGTGATTTGATTGTATTTTTGCTGTGCGCAGCGCTCATTGCGGGCGTCGTGCTATGCAATGTTTACTTGGGTTCTATTTTGTAAATAAGCCATAATTATACAGGAGAAAAAATGCAAAATTATTTTCTCGTTCTTTCCTATAACGGAACGCACTTTAACGGCTGGCAGGCGCAGGGCAAAGCAAGTCTTCGCACCGTGCAGGAGGTCTTGGAAAACACGGTAAATTCCCTCAATATCTTTTGCTCGCCCGTAAAAATCACGGCAAGCGGCAGAACGGACGCAGGTGTACACGCCTTAAATCAGGTGTGTTCGTTTGCAGCGCAAACCACCGTGCCGCCCGAAAAGCTTGCCGATTGCTTCAACGCCAAGCTCCCGCCCGACGTACGGGTGCAAAAAAGCGGTTTGGCGCCCGAAAATTTCGACGCCTGCCGTAGTGCCAAGCAAAAGACCTACGTCTATTCGCTCTACGTTTCCGAACGGGAAAACCCGTTGAAGGAAGAATACTGCGTAAAGATTTTAGCAGCGCCCGATTTGGACGCCATGCGTTCGGCGGCGGAAATTTTAACCGGTGAGCATGACTTTAAGGCGTTTTGCGCCTCTAACTCCTCGGCGAAAACCACCGTTCGCACAATTTATTCGATAAAAATCCTCCAAGAACCCACGTTCACGGGCGAAGAAATGCGCGTTTACGTTACGGGCAACGGATTTTTATACAACATGGTGCGCACGCTCGTCGGCACGCTGCTGGACGTGGGCTTTCATAAAAAGAGCTTGCAGGACGTAGAATACGCGCTTACGTCGGGAGACAGAAGCAGCGTTGGTAAGACCATGCCCGCAAAGGGGCTGTGTCTGTACTCGGTAGAGTATAAAAATTAAAATTGTTCACAATAATCAATCAATATTCAAACGGAGAATAAATTATGGATTTTTTTGAAGTACTCAGCAGGGTAGAAGTTTTTTACCAGGCCTTTGAAATTGCCGTCACCGACTATCTGCCGCTCTTGTTAATCGCCGCAGGCATTTATCTTGCGCTGCATATTTTGTTGGGCATCGGTCTGTATACGGTGTGCCGTAAGCAGAATATTTCTAAGGCATGGCTTTGCTTCGTTCCCTTTTTCAACAATTATATGCTCGGCAAAATCGTGGGCGAGTGCAGTTTTTTCAGTAAACGCATCAAGCACGTGGGTGTATATTATGCGATTTTAGAGTTCGTTTGCGTAATATGTTCTGCCATATTATTATATACGGGCGTAGTATTAGGCCCGTATTACAGTCCAATTTCAAACGATTACGTAGGATTTCCGCAAGCATTGCAGGGTTGTTATATTTTAAATTTAACTGTGAATTACATCTCTTTGGTAATACAACTCTTATATGCAATTATAATGATTATCGTACTCCTTGCCTTCTTCCGTAAATACTCTACCCGCAACGCTTGGCTGTTTGCCTTTGCTTCGCTGCTGTTGCCCATCAAGAGCGTATTCATCTTTGCGGTGCGCAACAACGCTCCCTTCGATTACGCTGCCTACGAGCAAGCCCAAAGAGAGGCGTATTACCGCCGTCAACAGTACAATAACCCTTATAACAACCCGTACAATAATCCTTATAATAATCAAAACAGCAATCCCTACAACACGCCGCCCGCATCTTCGTCCATGCCCGACCCGTTTGAGGAGTTTTCTTCCCACAACCAAGGTCAAAATACAGCGGATACAAAAGAGCGTTCGGAAAACGACGAGTTTTTCGGTTAAACGGAAAAGAAAAGAACAACTCAAAACGCCGAAAAATGTTTTTTCGGCGTTTTTCTTTTGTCAAAAGATTGTCAAGCGTTGTTGTATGTGTTATAATAAAGATTATGAATAGGGAAAATGATTTTTTATTAAAAATCATAAGGTAAAATTATAGGTAAAAGTAATGCAAGAGAATTTAAAATCCGCCAAAATGGGCTCTATGCCCATTGCAAAACTGTTAATTACCATGTCGTTGCCCGCCATGCTCTCCATGTTGGTGCAGGCGCTCTACAACGTCGTAGACAGTATTTTCATCGGTCAGTACGACCCGTCCGCCGCACTCATCGCCATCAATATTGCTATGCCCTTTCAGATGCTGCCCATCGCGCTTGCCTTGGGTATCGGCGTGGGCACCAATGCCATCGTATCCAAATGCTTGGGGGAGGGCAAGGGGGAGCGCGCCTCGCTCTGTGCGCAAACGGGCTTACTCATGGCGGGAGCAACCTACATTTTGGTCATTTTTATGGGATTTTTCTTGAGCGGCGTATACGCTCAAGCGTTCAGCGAGGGAAATCAATCTGTCGCCGAACTGACCACGCAATATCTGCAAATTGTCGTGTGCTGTTCGGGCTTCATGTTTTTGGAGGTCGTACTCAATAAAATTTTACAGGCGACGGGGAATATGATTGTACCCATGTTCTCCCAGCTCATCGGTGCCATTACCAATATTATTTTAGACCCGTTTTTCATCAACGGCTATTGGTTTTTCCCCGAATTGGGCATTCGCGGCGCGGCAGTTGCCACGGTCATCGGACAGGCTTTTGCCATGCTGTTTGTTCTGCTGGTATTTATTTTTAAAAAGCAGGACGTTTCGGTCAATTTCAAGAGCTTCAAATTAAAGCTGCGCAACGTAAAGCGCATTCTCATCGTCGGCTTTCCCACTGCCGTGCTCAACGGCTTGACGTCGGTTACCACCATTTTAATGTACGCCATTTTGGTCAATAACACGGCAAAAACCGTATTGGGGCTGTATTTTAAGGTGCAATCCTTCGTGTTTATGCCCGTCTTTGGTTTAAACCAAGGCGCAATGCCCATCATGGGTTATAACTTTGGCAGAGGGGATAAAAAGCGCTTTCTGCATACCTATTGGCTGTCCATTGTCATTGCAGCTTGCATTATGATTTTGGGTATGATTCTCCTGCTCACCGCATCCGATTTCTTACTCGGACTGTTCAACGTTACCCAAGGCGAAGCCCTACAAATGGGTCAAACGGCATTTAAAATCATCTGTTTTTCTTTCTTACCCGCAGCGTTTGGTATCATCACCATCACCATGCTGCAATCCACGCAAAACGGCATACTTGCCATGCTGGTTTCCATTTGCCGTCAGCTCGTATTCCTCGTGCCCATGGCGTTTATCATCAAGCTGATTGCAGGGGATGTCTTTTTGAATTACGTTTGGTGGTGCTATCCCATTGCTGAAATTTTAGCCGTCAGTCTCTCGCTACCCTTCGGCAGATGGAGAGCGAGAAAATCCTTTGCCGACTTATTGCGCGAAAGACAAAAACAGCAGTTGCAGTTATCGGCTGAAAACACTACCGCTACCTTACAGGAGGTCCAGTGAACGATGTCTGAAAAAACCATTTCCGCCATCTCCACGCCCAGCGGCAGCGGCGGCGTTGCCGTCATACGCTTGAGCGGACAAAACGCGCTGTCCATCGCCGAAAAAATGTTTATTCCCTCGGGCAAGACGGCAGTCAAAAATTTTCACCCGTATCAAATGTATCCGGGCAATATTCAAACGCAAAACTTCACCGACTTTGGGCTTTGCGTCTATTTTCAAGCGCCTAAAAGCTATACGGGCGAGGATATCGTCGAGCTGCACTGCCACGGCGGCAACGAAATCGCCAAGGGAATTTTAAAGCAAACCTTTTTATTGGGCGCCGTTCCGGCGCAGGCAGGAGAGTTTACCAAGCGGGCTTTTCTCAACGGCAAGATGTCCCTCTCTGCCGCCGAGGGCGTCATCGGCATGATCAACGCTCAATCCGAGAGCATGATTAAAGCCGGCTATTCGCTCTATCAAAACCGCCTTGGTAAACAGATAAAAGAAGTACAGGACAAGCTCACCACGCTCTTGGCGAGCATTGAAGTAGATATCGATTATCCCGAAGAGGATTTACAAAATTCCATTCCCGATTTAATCAACGTCAAAGAGGAGTTATTAAAGACCTGCAACCGTTTACGGAACTTAAAAAACTCCTACGAAACGGTGGGCAGACGGGTAAAAAACGGCATCACCGTCGCCATCGTCGGAAAGCCCAATGCGGGCAAAAGCTCGCTTTTAAACGCCATTTTGGGCTACGATAAAGCCATCGTATCCGATATAGAAGGCACTACCCGCGATATCGTTGAGGGCGTCATTGAGGTAAAGGGAGTGCAATTCCATTTGTACGACACCGCAGGCTTACGCCAAAGCAAGGACGTCATTGAAAAAATCGGCGTGGAAAAAGCCGAAAAGCTGTTGGAAGAAGCCGACGTCGTTTTACACGTCGTCGACGGCACCAAGGCGTTTGACGCCGAGGATATCGAGCGCAGTAAGAGTATACAAAACCAAGGCAAATTGTTGCATTTTACCGTCGTCAACAAATGCGATTTAACCGAAAAAGTCGATGTATTCCCCGTTGAGGATGTGCCTTGTTTGGAAATTTCCGCAAAAAACGGTAAAAACGTACAGTTACTCGTACAAAAAATGTACGAAGTGATGGAGAAAAAATACAATTTCAACAGCGAATTTGTCGTCGAACGTCGGCACTACGACGCCTTGAAAGAGGCACTTGAAATTTTAGACCAAGTGTATATGCAGGCGGGTGAAGTGCCGCTGGATATGTTGACGGTCGGCTTACAGCAGGCGTGGCAGACCTTGGGTGAAATTACCGGCGAAACGGCAAACGAGCAAATTATTCAGGAAATTTTCTCAAAATTCTGCGTAGGCAAGTGAGAAAAAGGGGGAAATCATGGTCAATTTAGACTTATATCGGGTGTTTTCCAAGGTTGCCAAGTGCGGCAGCCTGACCAAAGCCGCCGAGGAGCTGTTCATTTCACAGCCCGCCGTGTCCCAAGCTATAAAACAGCTTGAAAATCAGCTCGGCACCACGCTGTTCAACCGAACGCACAGGGGCATGGAGCTGTCTGCGCACGGCGGCGCGCTTATCATCAAAAACGTCGACCGCGCGTTGGAATTGTTGGACGAGGCGGAGAATAAATTGATGGAGCTCAAAAGCACGGCGACGGGTACCATTCGCATCGGCGCGTCCGATACAATCTTTGAGTATTTTTTAGCCGAAAAATTGGTAGAATACCGTAAAAAATTCCCCGCAGTGAAATTTGAGCTTTTGTCCGACGTTTCCCCTAAAACCGTCGAGCAGTTGAAGAGCAATAAATGCGACGTCGGCTTTTTGAATTTGCCCATACAGGAGGACGATGAAATCGTTATTTCTTCCAACGTCATGCATCTAAACGACGTGTTCATTGCCAACGAAAATTTTATAGAATTAAAAGACGTCACGGTGCCCTTGAACGAGCTTGAAAAATATCCCATGCTGCTAATGGATTCGTCCACCGTCGCCCGAAAGGCTATTACCAATTTTGCGCAAGGCATGGGGGTAAACTTCCGTCCGGATATCGAAGTCAGCAGTTGGGACTTAATGAAGCGCCTCGCAAAAAAGGGGATGGGCATCGGCTGTATCCCAAGAGAATACGCCCAACGCGAACTGGTCGAAAAGCAATCTCTCTTTGAAGTAAAAACAACGCCTTCTCTGCCCGTGCGTTCGGTGGGAATTGCTCTGCCCAAAGGGGTGGCAATTTCCTACGCTCTGCGTGAGTTCATCAAGCTTTTCAAAAATAAAGAGGAGATTTAGAAGAAAAATGAAGTATTATGTCTGACATAATACATATAAAAAGCCCTAAAAACAATAAAAATCCGCTTAAAATAAGCGGATTTTTTCATTGTATGCAATTTTAACGAATTTGTCCGTTTCCACGGATAACGTACTTATAAGCGCACAATTCCTGCAAACCCATGGGGCCTCTTGCGTGTAATTTTTGCGTGGAAATGCCCATTTCACAGCCCAACCCAAACTCTCCGCCGTCGGTGAAACGGGTGGATACGTTGACGTAAACAGAGGAGCTGTCCACAGATTTTACAAAGGTTTGCGCGTTGTCTTTGTCCTCGGTGACGATGGCTTCGGAGTGTCCTGTGGAGTGTAAGGCGATGTGCTTAACCGCCTCTTTCACGTCGTCCACGATTGCCACGGCGAGAATATAATCCAAAAATTCGGTGTCAAAATCCTTCTTTTTTGCGCTGCTGCCTTGTATAAATTCTTGCGCATTTTTATCCAGTCTAAGCTCCACGGGCGTCTTTCCCTGCGCTATGCGTTCGTCCACCAAACGTTGCTTCAATAGGGGCAGAAACGCCGGCGCAATCGCGCGGTGTACCAGGCAAACTTCTGCGGCGTTGCACACGCTCGGTCGGCTGGTTTTGGCATTTTCGATGATATTCAACGCCTTATCAAAATCGGCAAATTCATCGACGTAGATATGGCAGATCCCCGTACCCGTCTGAATACAGGGCACCGTAGCGTTTTGCAAACAGGCGTTAATCAATCCTGCGCCGCCACGGGGAATGAGCAGGTCGACGTAGCCGTTCGCCGTCATCAAATCGGTAGCGCTCTGTCTGGTGGTATCGTCTATAAGCTGTACGCAATCGGGGGAGAGCCCTGCCGAAAGCACGCCGCGCTGTAAAGCGTTGACAATGGCTTTTGCCGAGCGCCACGCCTCTTTTCCCGAGCGCAATACGCATACGTTGCCGCTCTTTAAGGCAAGCGCCGCCGCATCCGAGGTAACGTTGGGTCTGCTCTCGTAAATAATGGCGATAACACCCATGGGAACGGCGGTTTTTTCTATGACCATACCGTTGGGTCGTTCTACGGTAGACAACACCTCGCCCACGGGGTCGGGCAATGCCGTCAGAGCCAGAATCCCGTCCGCCATGCCTTGAATGCGTGCAGGGGAGAGGGCAAGTCTGTCGAGCATAACGTCCGAAATAACACCCTTTGCCGCCTGCATATCCTCGGCGTTTGCGGCAAGAATTTTATCTTGCTCTGCCACCAAATACTCCGCCATAAGCTCCAAAGCGGCGTTTTTCTTCTGGTTTGAAGCGAGCGCCAGTTCGGTTACCGCTCTTTTCGCGCGTTTTAAAATTTCCTGTGTCGTCATGCTTTTTTACCCTTGAAGAGCGTTCCCACGCTCTTTCCTTGCGTAATTTCGTATAAAATACTCGGGTTTTCTCCATGGGCAATGACCATGTCAATGCCTTTTTCGCCCACGATTTTCGCCGCCTTTATCTTGGTAATCATGCCGCCCGTACCCAAAGTCGAGCCGCTGTTGCCGCCCAACGCCTCGATTTGCGGGGTAATTTCTTCCACCACGGAAATGAGCTTTGCGTTTTTATCCGTTTTAGGGTTTGCTGTATATAATCCGTCGATATCGGTGAGCAAAATGAGTAAATCCGCCCCCGCCGAGCAAGCTACCTCAGCCGATAGGGTATCGTTATCGCCCACGGCAATTTCCTGCGTTTCAACGGTATCGTTTTCATTGATAACGGGCACGGCTTGCAGCTCAATGAGGCGTGAAAGGGTATTTTCAAAATTCTCCCGTCGGTTGTCAAATTTAATGTCCTCGCCCGTCAATAAAATTTGCGCCACGGTGTGTCCGTACTCGGCAAACAGTTTGTCGTAGGTGTACATCAATTCACATTGCCCCACGGCGGCAGCCGCCTGCTTGGTAGCCATATCGCTCGGTCTTGCGCCGAGCCCTAATTTCCCCACACCCATACCGATAGCGCCCGAGGAAACCAAAATTATTTCGTGCCCCGCATTCTTTAAATCGCTGAGCACTTTCACTAATTTTTCAACGTGCCGAATATTCATTCTTCCCGTGGCGTGCGCCAAGGTGGAAGTGCCTACTTTTACAACAATTCTCATAAATTTTTATCCGTAAATTTATTTTTTTATATTATACTACGATTCTTTTCAAAAAGCAAGGAAAATACCGTCGGCGTTTTCAGGCTTAGCCGTATCTTTTCTGGTAACTTTATCAAACAACACTATTGACTTTACGTTAAAAAAGTGATACTATAAAACAAAGATTGTTTTAAGGGGGTCATTTATGGCGAAAATTAAAAAGTATTTATTATTAGCGTTAACCGTTTTAACCCTTGCGTTCGGT
>JAFVZP010000021.1 GCA_017508105.1 Clostridia bacterium | reverse complement strand
CCCCCTTCCTCCCGGAGGAAGGCTCTTTGAGCGCCCGTTTACGGGTAGCGAGTAACAATCGCCTGGCTGGCAGGGCAATATACAGCGCACTTGTGCGCAGCCAGTATTATTAGGGCTATGCCCGAAACTGAAATACCCCCGGTTTGACCGGGGAATTTTTATTTGTTCGTTTTTTTCGTTCACGTAGGGACATTCGGGGCGCTTGTCCGCAAAAAACCAAATCCGTCCTCGGACGGATTTGACTTCATCCAAGGTATCCTTGGACTTCATCTGAGCAGAGCGAGGATTTCACCGTTGCAACGCAACGATTTCATTGCGCTTGCACCGCAAGCGCCCCGACTGTCCGTAAATTGACCGCAAGAACGTATCACGTGTAAATTCGTGTTTGTCGCACAGCGACAGTGATATTCTATTCGCCCTAAACTTGCGGAGCAAATATCACTCGGCGTAAGCCGAATACCACTGCGCAGCAATAGAACTCGCCGAAGGCGAATAGAGTTGGCGGAGCGTCGCCTGCACCGCAAGCGCTTTATGGTCAACTTGTCTAAAATGCTTGGCAAAAAATGGGCAATATAAACATATATATAAAATATATGCAAAAAAGTGTTGACAAAACGAAAATGCTTTAGTATAATGTAAGTACCAAAACTATTTTTTGGAAATCAAAACAAAAATTTTTATAAAGGAGAAAAAACAAATGAGAAAGTTTTCAAGACTTCTTGCGGCTTTGCTTACCGTTTGTATGCTTTGCGGAATGGTGCTTCCTTTCGCGGCTCTTGCAACCGATGGCAATGGCGCAAAAGCAGCTACGGTAGAAGAGTATGACCATACCGTAGCAAGCGTAGAAGCATTTAACGCTCTTACGCTTAAATCGGGCGACTCCGTTAAGGTAACGGCGTCAATCGAGGGCGCAATGCCCAAAGCAGACGGCCTTACCCATTTCAAGGTAGTCTGTGCAAACGGCGCGACCTTTGCTCTTAGCGCAGATGCTAACTTTACCGCTTATCAGTCCGGTAATACATACTACTGCGTGACCACGGGCTCCAATCCCACCTTGGGTAATACTTTTAACCTTACGAGCGACGCGTGGAACGTCTGGAATGATTTTGAAGGTAATGCAAGCTCTTTTTTTGCCGGTAAAGGTAGTGTTGACGACAACACCTACAAGGCAGGCTTTTCCCATTCGGCTAGAGACGGTCATTATAGTACTTACAAGGACCTAAATGACACCACTGTATATGAGTATAAGTCAACGACAATTCAACCACACTCGTTTTTGTACATGTCAACTCCTTGGGCATATAACACTGCAACAAGATTGACAGGTGATCTTCGTACAACCGATTACGTAGTAATGGATTACGACTTGGGTGCCGATGGGTATTGGTACACGATGGACGGTACGACCTATCAAACCGGACCGTCAGTTCCTGATGGAGCTTTGGACTCGGGACTTGGCTTGCTTCCCGGAACCGCGCTTGGTGTTACCGTACGTAAATTGAAATACGGCCCTGATGATACGGAACTTGAGAACACCATCTATAACGGAAGCCGTATAAAACCGATGTTGGCTTACATATGGGCAGATGAAGACGGTACGCTCTATGCTTGTAACAGCGCAACCTCTTTTGCTGCATCTACCGTTAAAATCCCTCTTGTAAATGAGGTAGGCAAAACCGACCATATCAGCATAATCATTGAGAATAACGTAGGCACCGATGCGACAGGTGAATATAGCCTGTTTAGTTACTATATATACGTCAACGGCCAGTATCTTAATAAGCTGGAATATACAAAAGACAGTGACAAAATAAGAGATACAAATACAGCAGGCGGCAATCGCTCTTTGCATTTGGAAGGCTTCAGGGTTGGTACACCCGGAGCGAACTATATCATAAAGGACTCAGAAGGAAATTATACT
>JAFVZP010000020.1 GCA_017508105.1 Clostridia bacterium | reverse complement strand
TATAGGCTTCTCACTCATAGGAATATTTTCACTACGCTTAGCTGCACGCAATGCCGCTCTTTCACATGTATTATGCACCAATACTTTACTATCAGAAACATAGTATGTATGATAACCTTCTACTTCGAAGTTATAGGTAGTTTCAAATTCAGAAAGTTTTTCAACATTGATGGACTCTATTGTAGCACAATTTCCGTTGGAAAGCAATACTCTATCGCCATTTTTTAAATGACAAGCAGATATGAAAATATCCCCCGCTTTATTGTGGGAGATATTTTCATTTTTTAAGAAAGACTTTATTTTAATTTTCTATTAAATACCGTCAACGCTGCTTTGCTTTGAAAAAGAGCGCCAGTGTGCCGGGACCCGAGTGCGCGCCGATGACCGGTCCGATATAGTGAACGTTGATTGGATTTTTGGGATAGGCTTTACGGATAAATCCTGCCAACAGCTCGGCATCGTCGATACAGTCGCCGTGGGAGATGAATATAGGGTCCTTTTCGGATATATCCGCAAGCGTCTGCATTTTTTCAAACAGTGCTTTGATGGCTTTTCTTCTGCCGATGGTCTTGGAATAGACGACGAGCTTGCCCGCATCATCGACGTGCATGAGCGGCTTGATGGACAACAGCGTGCCAAAAATGGCGGTAGCGGCGGAAACTCTGCCCCCGCGTTTTAAATGAAAGAGGTTATCCACGGTGAACAGGTGGCAAATTTTGAGCTTGATGGACTGAATATAGTCGTACGTTTGCTGCAAGCTTGCGCCCGCATTGCATTTTTGCACGGCGTAGTCGAGGTACAAGCCTTGACCCATGGAAGCGCAAAGCGAGTCGCTGACCAAAATGGTTCGTTCGGGGTATTTTTGTGAAAGCTCGGCGGCGGCGACGGTAAAGGAATTTGCCGTGCCCGACAAAGCGCCGGAAAAAGTGATGACCAGCACATCCATACCCTTGACGAGTTGGGGTTCGATGTGCGCTTTGGCGTTTTCGGGATTGACCTGATGGGTGGTGGGCATGGCGCCCTTGCGGACTTTTTCATAGAACGTTTTGGTGTCGATGGTTGCACCGTCCTCGCCCTGATAGAGGACGTTGTCCATTGAAAAGCCCAGCCGCACACTTTGAACGCCGTTGGCGGAGAGATAGCTTTCGGGCATATCGCAGCCGGAGTCGGTTACAATGATAAATTTTCTTTGCGGATTATGATACATAGTTTGTGTTTTATAAAAATTAAATGTCGTTTGATGTTGATGGGTTGGGATTATTTTAATAAATAAAAGGATTTTACCCTGTCGGCGGTGAAGGTAAAAGTTACGGCGTATGCACCGTCTTGATTGCTAATTTCCAACTTAGGCGGCGCTTTTAAATCGAAGTATTCTCTGGCAATATGCGTAAAATCGGCAAGAGCAACAGCTTGACATTCCTCACTCATGGGGGATTTGTCCGTGCTGATGACGCGGTTGGCTCGGTTCAAGGTCGCTTGCGCATTCTCTTGGTTGCGGCGTTTGATGGGTTTGAACGGTGTAGTCATAATTTTAATTTACTGAATGATTATACTCCTCATACTCCTCGTTTGAGCCCCAGCTTAATGCGGCCGAGCAAGCCGTTGTACGGTTTGGTTACGTCGTAAAACTTCTTCTTGCCGCCTGCAAGGTTGTTGGCGGCGAAGGTAAAGGCTTTGCCTCTGTCCGAGAGGGTGTTTTTATAGACGTCGTCCGATTCGGGCAGCACTGCCAATAACGGGAGCTTTAAAATTTGAGAAATTTCCTGCGGTGAGAGAATATCACCGCTCAAAAGTAAATCGCCTCGCACCATGTTGACGATGAGCTGAACGCTTTGCATACGGTAGCTCTTCAACACCGAAATTACCTTGTCGGCATCGCGCAGGGCGGATAGGTGCGGCGTGGTTACGACCACCGCCTCGTCCGCAGCGGCAACCGCTCGGTGAAAGCCTTCCTCAATGCCCGCAGGACAGTCGATGAGAATATAGTCGAACTGCGCAGAGAGGTTATCCAAGACCAATTTTAAAGACTGCGGAGATATGTATTTATCGGGCGCGGAGTGGTTGCTGGCGAGGATATAGAGATTGGGGAATACGGGGTGTTGGACGAGGGCTTGACGGGAACGGCAGCGACCTTCAACGACGTCGGCAAGGTCGTAGGTGATGCGTTTTTCAACGCCTAAAACAACGTCGATGTTGTTGAGCCCAACGTCGGCGTCGCACAGGACTACCTGTTCGCCCTTTAAGGACAGCCGAGCGCCGATGTTAGCCGCCAACGTGGTTTTGCCTACGCCGCCTTTGCCCGAAGTAAAAACGATTTTTCTTGACATGGTTTACTCCTTGTAGCTCGGTCGGGGTTCATTGGTATACAGTACAGTATATAGCGTTTGTGCGGTCGAATTTGAGAAAAAGAAATAAAAAAAAGGCTGATTTTGTAAAACAGCCTCTCTTTTGTTCGTTCATAAGGGTATTTTTTTAAGAATGACGCTTGTTGAGCTCGGTGCAGACCTCGGATAAACTCACGCCGCGTTCGCTGAGCAATACCAAGGTGTGATAGAGAAGGTCGGCACACTCGCCGATGAGTTCCTCTTTATCCTCGTTTTTGGATGCGATGACCATTTCCACGGCTTCCTCGCCGGCCTTTTTGGCGATTTTATCCACGCCCTTTTCAAAGAGATAGGAAGTATATGAGCCCTCGACGGGGTTTTGCTTTCTGTCCTCTACAATGCGTTGGAGCTTGCCGAGCATTTCCACGCCGATTTTTTCGCAATCGCCCTGTAAAAAGTCGAAAAAGCAGGAGTATGAGCCCGTATGGCAGGCGGCGACCGTTTGACGGATTTTTAAGAGCACGCAGTCCCTGTCGCAGTCGAAGGTCATGGATACGACCTCTTGGACGTGTCCGCTCTCCTCGCCTTTTTTCCAGAGCTTGTTTCTCGAACAGCTGTAATAATGAGCGTAGCCCGTTTGACGGGTGAGCTCCAATGCCTCGGCGTTCATGTACGCCTGCATTAAAACCTCACCGCTCTCTATGTCCTGCGCAATGGCGCAAATGAGGCCTCTGTCGTCGAATTTTACGTTTTCTGTCATGGCTTTGGTGTTCTCCTTGATGATTGTTAATAAAAAATTTTAGCGTATGGGTAAGCCCCGTTGTGCGAGGTAGGTTTTGAGCTCGTGCATATCCAATTCGCCGTAGTGAAAGAGCGAGGCGGCGAGCGCCGCATCTGCCTTGCCCTCGGTAAATACGTCGTAGAAATGCTGTTTATTCCCTGCACCGCCAGAGGCGATGACGGGTACGTTGACCGCTTCGGATACTTGACGGGTGAGCTCCAAGTCGTAGCCCGACTTGGTTCCGTCCTTATCCATGCTGGTCAAGAGTATTTCGCCGGCGCCCAAGTTAACCGCCTGCACAATCCAATCGAGGGCGTCCAGCTCGGTCTTTACTCTACCGCCGTTTAAATATACGTCCCATCTGCCCTGCTCGTTGCGCTTGGCGTCTACCGCCAATACCACGCATTGAGAGCCGAACTTCAAGGCGGCGTCGGTAATGAGCGTGGGATTTTTGATTGCCGAGGAATTGACGGAGATTTTATCCGCACCGCACGAGAGCAGCGTTTTAAAATCGTCCACCGTGCGAACGCCCCCGCCCACCGTGAGAGGAATGAATACCTGCTCGGATGCACGGGAGATGACGTCGAGCATCGTGCCACGACCCTGCGCGCTGGCGGTGATGTCCAAAAATACAATTTCGTCTGCACCGAAGGCATTGTAGGTTTTGGCGCATTCGACGGGGTCGCCTGCGTCCAATAAATTAATAAAGTTTACTCCCTTGACCACTCTGCCGTCTTTGAGGTCGAGACAGGGAATGATGCGTTTACTTAACATACTAATTTTTCCCGTTATTTGCAGGCATGGATGGCTTCGTTCAAGTCAATTGCACCCGTATAGATGCTTCTGCCGAGAATAGCGCCGTATAGGCCTGCCTGCTTGATTTTGAGTAAGTCGTCCATGGAGGCGATGCCGCCCGAGGCGATGACGTTTAAGCCCGTTTGCTGCTGCATTTGCTGCGTGGCTTCCACACTTGCGCCCTGCATGGCGCCGTCCTTGGAGATATCCGTAAACACGGCGCAGCTGACACCCATGCCCTTGGCTTGCTTGCCGAATTCCACCGCGGACAGCGAAGAAATCTGCGTCCAACCCTTGATGGAGAGCATGCCGTCCTTGGCGTCGATACCGGCGACGATTTTTTCGCCGTAACGTTGGGTTAAACGGGCAAACAGCTCGGGGTCGGTGTAACAGACGGTGCCTAAAATCACCCTCGTTGCCCCGGCATTGAGCCGATCGGTTACGTCCTCAAAGGAGCGTAAGCCACCGCCGCTTTGAACGGGTACGCCTAATTTTGCAATTTGCTCCAAGGTGCGGTTGATATGACTGTCGCCGTCAAATGCGCCGGACAAATCGACGACGTGCAGATACTCCGCCCCGTCGTCTATCCATTGCTTGGCTCTGTCCAAAGGCTCGCCGTAGTCGGTAACCAGCTCTTTTTTACCGTATAAAAGACGCACTGCGCGTCCGTCTAAAATGTCAATAGCAGGGAATAAAATCATATTTTTCCTCTTTATAGCGTAATAAAGTTTTTGAGAAGCTCCAACCCGACCTCGCCGCTCTTTTCGGGGTGGAACTGCGTGCCGTAGACGGTTTTGCCGTTCCAAACAGCCGCCGCATAGTCCTCGTAATAGTTGCAAGTAGCGATGGAAAATTCAGGTGTGGTTTGGGCATGGTAGCTATGCACGAAGTAAAACTTGCTCTTTTCGGGAATGTTTTGAAAGAGCGGAGAACGCAGAGAGAATACCTCGTTCCAACCGATTTGCGGCACCTTGCCTTGGGTGAATTTTACAACCTCGCCCTTGCAAAAGCCCAAGCCGTTATTTTCCCCGTCCTCGTAGGATTTTTCGAGCAAAAACTGCATACCAAGACAGATGCCGAGCAGGGGCGTATCCTCTGCGCGTTCGTGCACGTATGCAGTGAGTGAGGAACGGTTCAACTCATCCATGCCCTTGCCGAACGAGCCGACACCGGGCAAAATTAAACGGTTGCACTGATTGAGAATGCTCTTATCGCCGCTGATGACTGCCTTTTCCCCAACGTATTCGATTGCCTTTTGTACCGAGCGAAGATTGCCCACGCCGTAGTCGATAATACCAATCATACAATAGCCTTTTTATGGTTTATAAAACGCCCTTGCTGGAGGGAATTTTATCCGAAACGATTTTGGTTGCCGCGCGCAGACACTGCGCCAAAGCCTTGAAAATTGCCTCAGCCTCGTGGTGCTTGTTGCCCTTAGCGAGCAGTTTAACGTAAATATTCAAGCCTGCGTTGTTGGCAAACGCACGCAAAAATTCCTCAACGAGCTCGGCGTCGAAATCGCCGATTTTACCGTAGGAAAGCTCGTTTTGACAGTCGAAGTTTACGTACGGTCTGCCGCTGATGTCGAGCGCGAGCAAAGCGGCACACTCGTCCATGGGAATGACCTTGTCGGCAAAGCGTTGAATGCCCTTTTTATCGCCGAGCGCCTCTTTGAGCGCCAAGCCAAGCGCAATGCCCACGTCCTCGGTGGAGTGGTGGAAATCGACCTCGATATCCCCCTTGCATTCGATTTTTAAGCCAAAGCCCGCATGAACGGAAAGAAGCTCCAGCATATGGTTTAAAAGCCAACGCCCGTGTTAATCTCGGGCATGCCCCCGTCTAAATTCAACGAAAGTGAAATTTGGGTTTCACGGGTGTTGCGTTCGATTTGCGCTGTTCTCATACTTTTTCCTGTCCTTATTTTTATTTTTGTAAACGCACCTTAACGGCGTTGGCGTGCGCTGCCAAGCCTTCATTTTCAGCCAAACGCACGATGTGCTCGCCGTCGGCCTGAATGGCTTTTTGACTGTATTTGATGACGGACATTTTGCGTAAGAAAATATCCTGATTCAACACCTGGAAGAACTTTGCCGTGCCGCCCGTGGGAAGGATATGGTCGGGACCGGCAAAATAATCCCCGACCGGCTCGGGCGTGTAACCGCCCAAAAATACCGCGCCGGCGTTTTTAACGCCCTTCAACAGCTCGTCGCAGTTGTCGGCGTAAATTTCCATATGCTCGGGGGCAACCTCGTTGGCAATATCGATGGCTTTAGACAAGCTGTCCAAGACCACGATGCCGCCGTTGTTCGCCAAGGAATACTCGGCAATTTCTCTGCGGGGCAAGAGCGCCAGCTGATTTTCTATCTCGGTTTGTAATTTCAATGCAAACTCCATACTGTCGGTGAGGACGATGGAACGGGCGAGCTTGTCGTGCTCGGCCTGCGAGAGGGTGTCTGCCGCAACGTACGCAGGGTTGGCGTTTTGGTCGCAGACGATTAAAATTTCACTCGGACCTGCGAGCATGTCGATGCCGACCTGACCGTATACCTCTTTTTTCGCCAAAGTGACGAAGATATTGCCGGGACCTGCGATGACGTTGACCTTGGGTACGCTTTCCGTGCCGTAGGCGAGCGCCGCAATTGCCTGTGCACCGCCGATTTTAAAGATTTTTTCCGCACCGCACTCTACCGCCGCCACCAAGGTAGCGGGATTGATTTTACCCGACTTTGCGGGCGTGGTGACGTAGATATGCTCTACCCCCGCCGCCTTTGCGGGCAAAATTCCCATACAGACCGAGGAAAACAGAGGCGCAGTACCGCCGGGTACGTAAATGCCCGCCTTTTCCACCGCACGCACGACGTAGCCCGTGGTTCTGCCCAGCTCGTCCGTGTGCACGTCGTCCTGCATGATTTTGCGGGAGTGATAGGCTAAAATATTTTTGACGGCGAGGCGCAAGGAAGTCAACAACTCCTTGTCGATAACGCGGTACGCCTCGTCGATTTCCTCTTGAGATACCGCGATAGTTTGCGCGGTTAAACAAGTATCGTCGAACTTTTCCGCATAGGCGAAGAGCGCCTTGTCGCCGTTGGTTTTTACGTCGGATACGATGCCCTTGACAATGGCGAGCCGCTGCTCGTCCTCAAATCCGCCGCGCTGTAAGAGCGGTTGATAATTTTCTTGACTGTAAATTTTCATAACTGTATTTTTTTATACCCTTTCACGCATTTTTTCTATGAGCGGGAGCAAGACGTCCGCTTTGGTTTTTAAGCTGACTTTGTTGGCGACCAGTCTTGCGGAAATGTCGTACACCTCCTCCAATACCGCCAGGCCGTTGGCTTTGAGGGTGGAGCCCGTTTGCACGATGTCGAAAATGACGTCGGCAAGGCCCGTAACGGGCGCAAGCTCGATGGAGCCGTGCAGGGTGATGATTTCTATATCCTCGCCACGGGCGGCATAGAGCTTTTTTGCCGTGTGGACGTATTTGGTTGCAACTCTCAGATGCGAGGAAGTCAGCTGCTTTTTCATTTCGGGGAAGCCCGCAACGCACAGCTTGCATTTTTCAAACTTTAAATCGAGCATTTCATAGAGGTCCTTGTCCTCCTCCATGAGGGTGTCCTTGCCCACGATGCCGATATCCGCAATGCCGTATTCCACGTAGGTAGGCACGTCGGACGGTTTGACCAAAAAGAAGGAAAACTGCCCGTCACTGCTCTCCAAAACCAATTTTCTGGTATCCGAGAATACCACGTCGGCGTCTACACCGCATTCCTTCAACAGCGCCGCACTCTCCTGTGCCAGCCGACCCTTTGCCAATGCAACGGTAATCATATTTCTTTTACCCCCTCTTTGCTTGCCAACAGCAGCGTAATGCCCTGTTCTTTCAGGCTTTGCATCCGGGCATGGTCACCCGTAAACAGATTTACACGCTTGCCCTGTGCGGTGAGTGTTTGATAGGTTTGATATGCCAACGCTTCTGCGTCGGGTTCACTTACGATAGCCACGTCTACTGGGGGAACGGGCAAGAGCGAGCCTTGACGCTCCAAGGTGATTAAGATACGCTTTAAGCCCATGGCAAAGCCCACGGCGGGAACGTGCTTGCCAAAATCGTCGGAGAGATTGTCGTATCTGCCGCCACTTAAAATGGGCGAGCCGAGCGACTTGGTGAGCCCCGTGAATACCACACCGGAATAATAGGACAGATCCTTGACCGTACCCAGGTCAAAGGAGATATATTTCTCCAAGCCGAAGCTCTTTAAGAGCTCGTAGACCTGCTTTAAATGGGATAGTGCCGAGAGCGCCGTTTGATTTGTAGTGTATTTTTGCGCACGGGAGAGCACTTCCACGCCGCCGAACAGCGTGGGCAACGCTGCCAGAGCGTTTACCGCACTTTCGAAAGCGCCCTGCTGCAACAACAGCGCCTGCGCGCCGACCGAGTCCTTGGCGTTGATGAGAAGGCGCACTTGTTCAACGCATTCTTCGTTGAGAGCGCAGTCCTCTAAAATACCCTTGAAAAAGCCGACGTGACCGATGTCTACGATGAAGTCCTTTACCCCGATTTCTTCCAAGCACTCAATGGCAAAGGCGATGCCCTGCGCGTCGGAGAAGGGATTGGATACGCCTAAAAATTCCACGCCCGCCTGATAAATTTCACGAATGGACAGACCGCCCGTTTGGGGGTATTGCCATACGCTTGAAAAATAACAGAGCTTGGAGGGAACGTCGTCCAAGCGGGTAGCCGCCATGCGTGCCACCGCCAGGGTCATATCCGGACGCAACACCAATAAGCTGCCGTCGCTGTCAGTGAGCTTGAACATCTTTTTCTGCGGAATTTTATTTTTGATTTCCGCATAGGTATCGTAAAGCTCCAAACCGGCGCTCTGCACCTGCGTACAGCCCGATAAGGAGAATTTTTTTGCTAATTTTTGTTCGATTAAATTGAGATTGTAGCACTCGTCGGGGAGCAAGTCCTGCACACCCGAGGGCAAACGATAATAATTTTTAATTTTCATACCGATTATTATACTACAAAAATAACGCATAAGTCAATTTTTTATTATATAAAAAACCGCCCGTTTGAAAATCGGACGGTTTTTTTATGACTTTATGAATATACTGACTATTAAGAATTCTCTTTTACGGTAACATGAAAGCTCTGTCCGTTTAAAAACTGAATTTCAAAACCGTCTTCCTTTTCTACCGTTTGGGCTATGTAAATTTCTTTTGCCATCGCCGTGAGTTCGCTGATTACTTGCTTTTTGGTTATCGTTTGGTTGTTCATTTTTTGTTTCATTTTGTTCTTCTCCTTGTATTTTTTTGGATTGCTCCAAATTTGTATTTATATAATAACACCAACTCTGCCCTTTTTGCAAATTTTTTGACGATATTTTACGATACTAATTTTAGGAGATTTTGTCTATTTTATGATTATTTTGTCGAATTTTGCCGAAAGGCTCGATGAGCTTTTATTTGATAATAAATTTAGTGTGTCCGATTTATCGAAAAAACTGAATTTAGATACTTCAACAATTTATAAATATTTAAATGCTAAAAAACTTCCTTCTGTGGAAACTGCTATAAAACTTGCAAATTTATTTAATTGTTCTATTGAGTACTTATTAGCAAAAACAGAAGCTCATCAGGAGCAAGTTTTTTATAATCCCCCTCTTTTTTGTGAGCATCTTAAATTCCTATTGAAACATTTTAATAAAACGCAATATAACTTAGTAAAATACGGAAAGTTTTCGCAATCCGCACTGCAACATTGGCTAAAAGGAACATTTATTCCTTCCCTTGACAATATTGAAAAGCTGGCAAGATTTTTCGATTGCTCTATGGACTTTATTTTAGGCAGAGAAAAATAAAAAATTACCCGAACCGTGCGGTTCGGGTTTTTCTTTTAGTTGAGTACGACGTCCTTTAAGGCGTTGTATTTTTTTATGGCGACCTTGCGGATTTGCTCGGTATCGAAATTGCCGGAAAAGCTTTCGTCGCACAGCTTTTTTGCCGTGAAAATGACCTCGGTCGGGTACTGTAAATTGCGAATTTCGTTTAAAAATTTTCCGCTTTGACGGGTACCGAAGAAATCGCCGCTGCCTCTTAAACGTAAATCCTCTTCGGCAATCTGAAAGCCGTCGGTGGAATTTTTTAAAATTTGCAGGCGCTCCCTCGCCACCTCGCTGTCGTTGCCCATGAGCAGGAAGCAATAGCTCTTTTCGGTGCCTCTGCCCACTCTGCCGCGCAGCTGGTGGAGCTGGGAAAGGCCGAACCGCTCGGCGTTGTGAATGACCATGACCGTGGCGGAGGGTACGTCTACGCCGACCTCGATGACCGTGGTGGATACCAGACAGTCGAATTTTTTATCCTTAAAATCCTGCATGACGGCGTTTTTTTGCTTGTCCTTCATCTTGCCGTGGAGCATTTCAAAACGCACGCTCGGCAGTCGGTGCTTCAAGTCCTCGTACAACTCGTTTACGCTTAAGACCTCGCCCTCGTCGTCCTCGATTTTTGCGGCGACAAAGTACGCCTGCTTGCCTTCCTTAACCTGTTTTTCGACATATTCGAGCATATCGGCATAGCGACTGGGGGGGATAATTGAGGTGGAAACGGGCTGTTGCGCCTTGGGCTTATCGTGCACGGTGGTAACGTCCAAATCGCCGTAAAAAATGAGCGAGAGCGTACGGGGAATGGGCGTTGCGCTCATGACGAGCATATCCGTACTCTCCCCCTTTTCGGTTAAGGCGTTGCGCTGCGCTACGCCGAAACGGTGCTGTTCGTCGCACACGCAAAAGGCAAGGTCTGATAGCTCTACGTCCTTTTGAATGATGGCATGGGTGCCGCAAATTACGTCTATCTCGCCGTTTTTGAGGGCGGTTTTAACGTCGCGTTTTTCCTTTGCCGTCAAAGCGCCCGAAAGATAACCGACCTTATAATCGGGGAAATATTTTAAGAGTGTCTGGTAGTTTTGCGCCGCCAATACTTCGGTGGGCGAGAGATACGCCGCACGGTAGCCGCTTTTGAGCGCCATATAGATGCCGCACAGCGCCACGGCGGTTTTTCCGCTGCCTACGTCGCCCTGTAAAAGACGGTTCATGCGGTGGGGAGAGCGCAGGGAAGTAAATATGTCGTTGACCGCCTGTTTTTGCCCGTCGGTGAACTCAAACGCAAAGCGGGCGGAAAAGTTTTTTACGTCCTTTGCAGACACCGAATACTGACGGGTACGGGCTTCCTGTTTGTCCCCTTTGATGATTTTAAAAGCTGAAATCAGCTTGAAATATTCTTCAATGGCAATGCGCTCCGCCGCCCCCTTCTGCTCGGGCATGGTGGGGGGGAAATGTACGTTATAGTAGGCTTTGGGCAGGGAGGAAAGATTGTATTTTTGTTGCAGGGGATAGGGAATGACCGAGTCAATATATTTTCCTTATGCAACGCCTCTTTGATGGCGTTTGATACGATGCGTTGGGTGAGCGAGCCTTTCACGGAATACACAGGGACGATTCCCTTCAAGCGGGTGTTGCCCTCGAGCGGTTCAAAGGTGGGATTGGTAATTGAGAGCACGTCGTATTTATTTTGCACTCTGCCGTAAAAGAGATATTCGCCTGCCTTTAATTTTTGCGCCACGTACGGTTGGTTGAACCACACGGCGGTGAAGGGAAAGCCGTCCTGATTGCACAGCGCGCGCACGACCTTCAAGCGGCTGGCGTGATTGACGGGCAACACGGCGGTGACCGTGCAGACAAAGAGCACCATGTCGTTGTGATAGGCGTCTTTGAGCGAGGTATGGCGGGTCAAATCGAGATAGCTGCGAGGGTAATAATTGATTAAATCCTCAACGGAGAAAACGCCCAGTTTTTCAAAGTCCTTTTGGCGTTTTTCGGAAATATTCTTGATGGAAGTGAGTTGCATAGCCCCTCCTGTCTGCAATTTGACCTTTTTTGCCTTATGCTATGTAAAAAAGCGAGAAAAAACCCTTCTCGCTTTTGCTGTTTGTATTATTCCAAAGAGATAATGTAGTAGTAAACGGGTTGGCCGCCGCAGTGAACGTCTACGTCACAGTCGGGGTACAGGTCGGCAATTTTATCTTTCATCGCCTCTGCCTGTTCTTCGGTGATTTCTTCGCCGTAGTACAGTGTGATGACCTCGTGCGAGCTTTCCTTCATCTTGCCCAAAAGCGAGATGACGGCGTCCTCTACGTTGGTGCCCTTGGCGAGAATTTTTTTATCGTCCAAACCGATGATGTCACCTTCGTTGATGTGGAAGCGACCGACGGTGGTCGTTCTGACGGCGTGCGTGACCTGACCCACCTTGACGTTGTCCAAAGCGCCCATCATGTTGGCTTTATTTTCCGCAGGCGTGGCTTCGGGGTCGAAGGCGAGTGCAGCGGCAAAGCCTTGGGGTACGTTTTTGGTGGGAATGACGTGAATGGTGCGGTTGGTAACCAGCGCCTTTGCCTGTTCTGCCGCCAAAATGATGTTTTTGTTGTTGGGGAATACGAATACGCTGGATGCGTTGACGCGCTGTACGGCATCGGCAATGTCGTTTGCCGAAGGGTTCATGGTTTGACCGCCCTCGATGACCTTGTCGACGAACAAGTCCTTGAAGATGTTGGAAATGCCCTTACCGGCGCAGACCGATACCATTCCCATTTCTTTCTTTTCGCTTTCCATCTTGGCTCGAACCTGACGGTTTTCTTCGAGCATGTTTTCAATTTTAATTCTGTCCAGCTCGCCCAGCTCCAAGGCGTAGGTGAGCGCTCTGCCGGGGGTGTTGGTGTGAACGTGTACCTTGACAAAGTCCAAATCGCCGATACAGATGACAGAATCGCCGATGCGCATGAGCTTTTCCTTTAAACGCTCGATGTCGGCAAGAGTGGTGCTCTTTTTGAGATTGATAACGAAAAATTCCGTGCAGTAGGCAAATTCAATTTCGCCCAGATCGAGGTTAATGATGTCCGAATTGTCGCCAAACACGTCCTCTTCGCTCTTTTGCGCCTGTGCCGTGCCTTCCACTTCTTCTTCGCTGATTTCTTCACCGGCGAGCGCCGCTTTCCAGCCGCGAATGATGGTCATGAGACCTACGCCGCCGCTGTCGACGACGCCGGCTTTCTTTAAGACTGGCAAAAGCTCGGGAGTTAAGGCGAGTGCACGGTCGCCTTCTTTGATAATTTCGTCCAAGAA
This sequence comes from Clostridia bacterium, assembly GCA_017508105.1. Classification (GTDB taxonomy): domain Bacteria; phylum Bacillota; class Clostridia; order Christensenellales; family Borkfalkiaceae; genus RGIG4074. The sequence continues at coordinate 4,616 of JAFVZP010000020.1, read as the reverse complement.
TAAATCGATATCCTTGAATTTACCGTAATTTTTAATTGCGTATTCACCCATCATACGGATGACGGTGAGAATGGTACCTTCCTTGGGAATGGATACGGCGCCGTAGGCGACCTTTGCGCCCGATTCAAACGCCTTGGCGAATATTTTACAGTCGATGGGCTTGCCCTCTTTGAATACCGAGCAAATGCCCCTTAAAATTTGCGAGGTGATAACGCCCGAATTGCCTCTTGCGCCCTTTAAAGCGCCTTTGGCGATGGCGTCGCATACGTCTGCAATATTGTTGGAGGAGCATGCGCTCACTTCCCGTACGCAAGACTGTAAGGTCAGCGACATATTGGTGCCCGTATCGCCGTCCGGAACGGGGAACACGTTGAGTGCGTCTACCTTTGCGCGGTTAATATCCAGCGTTCTTGAACCGCTGATAATCATTTTTCTTAAATCGGTACTGCCAATGGTTTTATGCATAATGAAATAAATTTTACTCCTTGAAAATAACTCGCTTTTGCAAAATTTGCAAAACGGGAAAAGGCGCCAAGCTTATAACTTGACACCGATAACGTTGACGTTGACCGTATCTACGATCATGCCGGTGAAGTATTCCACTTTGTACTTTACGGCTTCCTTTAAGGATTCCGCCACCGCATTGATGGATATGCCGTATTTGACCACTACGTATACGTCTATATATATTCTGTTGCCGGAGGAGGTTACACGAACGCCCCTGCCCCCTACGTCTTTCTTTAAAAATTCAGCAAGAGAATCGGTAAAACGACGTGACACCGTCTTTACGATTCCGTAGCTCTCCATGGTGGCAAAGGATGCGACCTTGGCGATTGCCAAATCGGATATAGATATTTTACCGTAAGCATTATTTGTATTAACTGACATAGAAATCTCCTGTTTACACTGTTCATTGTACATTATTTCTTTTCTTTTTGCAAGCGTTTCAGAAATTTTTTTATACTTTTTTTAAATTTTCTTTTAAACCGCCACCATTTTTAATTGATTTTTCTTGGATTTAATGGTATAGTATTTATGCTTGTTAAGAAAACAAGCCGTTTTATTATTTTGAGAATTTACCTCGGAGGTGTTTTTAATGTCTAGAGTATGTAGTATTTGCGGTAAAGGTCAAACCACCGGTAACAACGTAAGCCATTCCAAGCGCAGAACCAGAAGAACCTTTAAGGCTAACGTGCAGATGGTTGATTTTGTGCAGGGCGGCAAAGTACAAAGCGGCTACGTTTGTGCAAGATGCTTGAAGAGCGATAAAGTGGAAAGAGCGTAAGCCCTCCACCTTTCGTTTAAAACCGTTAAATCAAAAATTAAGGACTGTTCCGATGGGGAGCGGTCCTTTTTGCGTTGGAATGAATTTTGATTCTTTTTATACTCTTATCACCCTTTTGCCATGCCCAAAACGCGCAGGGCGTTGCTTTTTAGCGCCTTTTCACGCTGTCTTGCCGTAAAGCCCTCTTTTTTTAAACGGCTTTCTAAGCCCTTTTCCGCCTCTTGCGGATCTTTATAATATCCTCTGTCGATGCCGTCGAAATCGCTGCCCACGCTCACGCAGTCCTCTCCGCCCACCTTTAAAATATGCGCCATATGCTGTTCGGGAGAATAACAGCCCAAAAAGTCGGGATAAAAATTTACCCCCACTACGCCGCCGTTTTGGGCGATTGCCCTGATTTGCGCATCGGTTAAATTGCGGGTATGATTGCACAGCGCACGGGTGCAGGAATGAGAGGCGACAAAGGGCTTGTGCGCCGCTTGCATAATTTCCGCCGTGCGCCAAAAGCCCTGCTCGGACAGGTGCGAAACGTCGGGGAGAATGCCGTAAAAGGCTAGCTCCTCCACCGCCTGCTCGCCAAACTCGGTGAGCCCCCACTCTTGATGATGCGAACCGCCCAGCGCGTTGCCGCCGTTCCAGGTGAGCGTGAGCATTTTGACGCCCAATTTTGAAAATTCGGCGATATTTTCTAAATTTCCCTCTAAAAAAGCGCCGTTTTCCACGGAGAGCACGGCTTGCACTCCAAACGTTGAGAGATAGCGTTTGAGCGTTTGAAAGAGCTTTTGCTTTTTATAAAACAGGCTCATCTTTGCCTGTTGGTTGGAGGCAAAGACGGCGAAAGTCTGTAAAAAAACACCCCCGATGATGCCGTCGGGGGTAATTTGATATTTTTTTTGGTCGCGAGTAAAAATCCATTCGTCGGCATGCGTGATTTTATTGAGCAGATCACAGTGTAAGTCGCAGTATCTCATGCGTATTACGTTCCTTTGGTTCGGTTGATTAGGACCAAAACACAGCCCTCGGCACAATGCAAACAAATCTCTTGCGAGCTTGCCAGATTGGAGACGCCGCGGCAAGAGCCGTAAGACAGCGTCAAGCCGTTGAGCGGATATTTGAGCCCTTCACTACTCACTATATGCGCCTCGCCCGAAAAGGGTAACAAAGAGAGCGTTGTACCCACGGGAACGGAAAATTTAATTTTACCCCTTGCGGGGAAAATTTCGGTACGTTCGGTAAAAAGCCTGGCGGGCGTGTTGCGCTGCATTGCATAATACAGTAAATGCAAATTGCCTAAAAAATGGTCCTCTCTGCCACCGCCGCCACCGTAAATTTCAATGCTATCACAGCCGTGGGAAAGCAGCGTTCTCAGCCCTATTTCCCCGTCCGTACAGTCCTTTTCGCTTGGATACACTTCTTTGGGGGGTGGCGTGGGGAGATAATTTAACGAGTCGAAATCGCCGACGTTTCGGTCGATTCTGACCTTGTCCTTCGCCCAAGCGTAGGCGCCGTCGCAACAGACGACGTAGGCGTCTTGCGCATCAATCGTACCCGTGTACGGCGTGCCGTTTAAGAGTAAAATGCCCTTCATAGCCCTTTGCTGCGCAGCTCGGCGATGACCTTGCCTCTGTTCTCAGCGGAAAATACCGTGCTGCCGGCGACGATGATATTTGCACCCGCCGCCTTGACCTCGGCAACGTTATCGAGCGTGATGCCGCCGTCCACTTCGATGTCGATGGGTAAGCCCGACTGCTCGACCATGCGTTTTACTTCCTTAATTTTTTCGGTGACCGATTGAATATATTTTTGTCCGCCGAAGCCGGGGAATACGCTCATCAAAAGCACCATATCGCAATCGGGCAAGACTTCCTGCAGGACGGACGTGGGCGTATCGGGATTGATGACGGCACCGGCTTTACAGCCGCAGCTGCGAATGAGGCGCAAAATCTCTTTTAAATTTTCCCGACAGGCTTCGTAATGCACGGTGATATAGGTTGCCCCTGCCTTGGCGAACTCGGCAACGTATTTTTGCGGTTCGACAATCATCAAGTGGCAATCGAGAGGGAGCGAGGTGCGCTTATACATATCGGCGACCATTTTGATGCCGAACGTGATGTTGGGGACGAATACGCCGTCCATGACGTCGCAGTGCAGTAAATCCGCACCCGACTGTTCCAAGGAAATAATTTCCTCGCCCATAGCAGAAAAATCCGCGCTCAATACCGAGGGAGCAATTTGAATTTCGGACATAGATAAACCTCTTTTGTTTTTCTTTATTTTCGACATGATTATAGCATACAAAAGGCTCTACTGTCAACGGAAAGAAGGGCGGACGATACGTGTGGCGAAAAAAACAAAATTTTTATAAAATACTTGACTTTTGGTTATGATGAGCGTATCATATATAATGAAATAGAATACGGATTGAACTGCTTTAAACAAAAAAAAGAGCAGTTTGAATGGTGATAGCATAAAATGAAGATACTGATATTGAGTTGCGGAACAGGCGGCGGACACAACAGTGCGGCGTTTGCCGTGCAAGAGACGTTGCACGCCCGCGGGGTACAGACAGAGCTGTTTGACCCCATACAATTGAAGAGCGAAAAGGCAAAAAACTTGGTTTCGGATACTTATAAAAATATCATCAAGAATACGCCTACTATTTTTGGAGTTATCTATCAGGCGGGTGCCATTTACGAAACCACTCCCCTCCCCTCGCCCGTATATTTTGCCAACTCCATGTACGCCAAGGAGCTGAACGATTATATCGTGGAAAATGAGTTCGACGGGGTTATCTGCGCGCATTTATACTGCATGGAAGCAATGACCGCCGTGCGGAAAAAATTTCAAAACTATATCCCTTGCTACGGCATTTTAACCGACTATACCTGCATTCCCTTTACGGGCGAAACCCAATTGGACGGATATTTTATCGGGCATAGGGATATGAAGCGGCAAGCCGTTCAAAAAGGCTTACCCAAGGAAAAGCTGTATCCGTTGGGTATTCCCGTACACCCCAAGTTTAACGAGCGGTTATCCAAAGAGCAAGCAAGGCAAAAGCTCAATTTGCCGCAGGATAAGAAAATTATACTGCTGCTCTTCGGCAGCGTGGGTTGCGGAAAGATAAGCAAGCTTTGCTCTCAGCTTCTAAAAAAGACGGATGAGGATTGCTTGGTATACGTTATTATCGGCGAAAATCAAGCGTTACAGCAAAAATTGGATAAAAAGTTCTCGGGCGATAGAGTGATTACCGTAGGGTATACCCGGGACGTCAACGTATATATGAACGCCGCCGACGTGTTGATTTCAAAGGCGGGCGGGCTGTCGAGCACGG
>JAFVZP010000002.1 GCA_017508105.1 Clostridia bacterium | reverse complement strand
GGTTGCTTTTACCATTTGTTTTTGTGCTTCAATTACGGTTTCCGCATGTTTAACAAATTCTTTGCCCGTATCGTTCAGCGTAAGTTTATTGCGCGATCTCTTAAACAACGGCACGCCCACGTAAGTTTCTAAATTTTTCATAGCTCTGGTAAGAGCCGACTGTGATACAAGAAGATGTTTACTTGTCTTTGTTAAATTCTCCGTCTTTGCAAATTCAACGATATATTCCAAAAAATGAATATTAATCATGCGCATTTTCTCCCTTTCACTATGCGTTTTAATCATACTTAAATGATGTAATTGTATTTTACAACATTATGATAAAAAAGTAAAATGGATTTAAGCAAAATATTTTTTGCAAAAATAAATTCTTAAAGGAGAACAAAATGTTTAAAAAAGTTTCTGCTCTTTTCATGGCGGTCATCATGACGTTTTCGTTGGTGGCTTTTGCTGCTTGTAACGGGGGGAATACGGGCTCGTCTTCTACGCCTTCTACGGGGTCAACCTCTGATTCGCCCGATAGCTCTTCCGGCGGGACGGGTGATACCCCCGAAGAGCCTGCGGAAGATTGGGAAGGCTTGCCCGCCGTTTATATAACGACCGAAGGAGGGCTTAGCATAGACGATTCCTCGCTTATCATTCCCGACGAGCACAAGGGATTGTTTGGAGAAGTTCCCGTTTATGATTACGTCAATGCCAATATTTCGGTAAGCCTTAACGACGAAATGAGAATGGAAAACGTACAAGCGGAAGTAAAAGTAAGGGGCAATTATACCTCCACTTACGAAAAGAGACCCATCCGTATCAAATTTGATAAAAAGCAATCCATGTGCGGTTTAAACGACGGAGAAAAATATAAAAATTGGGTATTGCTTGCAGAATACCGTGACAGCTCTATGTTGCGTAACAGCGTTTCCTTCTATTTGGGCAACACTTTATTAGAGGGCGAGGGCGTATACGCCTCCGATTTCTGTTACACCGAGGTTTATATCAACGGCCAGTATAACGGGTTGTACGTTTTATGCGAACAGCAGGAAGTAAAAGAAGGCCGTGTGGAATTACCCGAAGCCGAAGACCCCGAGGATTACGACGAAGACAATCTGTCGGCGGAAGACTATGCAAAATTACACAACGTCAAAATAGGATATTTTATAGAATACGACGGTTATTATCAGCAAGAAGCGGAGTTGGAACGCTTTTCCATGCAATATCTCGCAGACTTAAACGGTAATGTTGGAAACGGCTGGCAAAACAATACGCCCGTTCGCTTACTGAACGGAAACCAGCTCAACCCTTCCAATTATAATATCACCCCCGGCTTTACCATTAAAAGCGACGTATATTTTGCCGAACAGCGTGATTTTATTCAAAAATGCACGCAAACCATCTGGAACGTCGTACTCAACGCAACCCATGGCACGCATACCAATTTAACGACGCAACCCTACTATACTATGGATGCAGACGGCAATTACGTTGCAGACCCCACAATCACCTCCGCTTACGAGGCAGTTTCCAAAGTCATCGACGTGGACAGTCTTATAACCATGTATATTTTACAAGAGCTTTTTGCCGATTCCGACTTGGCGTGGTCGTCCTTCTTATTCAGTATTGACATGAGCGAAAACGGTTCGCATCGCCTTGTTTACACTGCCCCTTGGGATTTTGACTCGGCAATGGGCCTTTCCACAAGCGCAAGCAGCAACAGCACGTTCTACGCTATGAACACGAACAATCCTTGGTTGGTCGTCTTTGCCCGTCAGGCTTGGTTCTGGGATTTAGTGCAAGAAAAATGGGCGGAAGCAAAAGCAGAAGGCGTATTTAGCGGGATGATACAGTTAATTGACGACTGTACCGCAACGTACGTCGATGCGTATGCCCGTAATTTTGCAAGATGGCCCAATAGCATCGGAAGCATTATTCAGAACTCTTCGCAGGTAAATGCGGTAACGCAATTCCGCACCCAAGCAGACGCTTCAACATATTTAAAGAATTGGCTTTCCGCACGTCTTACCAATTTGGAAGCGCTAATCAATCAGCAAGCCGCAGTATAGCTTATCCGGTTTCATTCCCGAATGGAACTATAACTTCATGAGAAATCCTTATAACAAAAAGCCCTAACGCTTGTTAGGGCTTTTTGTTGTTTCTTAATATTTACAGTTACAGGTGAAATCCTTGCTCTCCGCCGCGCCGGGCTCCCGTCCTACGCAGGTATTGTCGCAGGTGCGGTTACGCAACTCCCGAATGGGACTTTGTGCCACCTGATAGCGGTAATCCTTTCCGTAGCGACGGATATGCGATTCAATAACGTTGTGCGAAGGCACGATGCCCGTCGTGGGATTGATGATTTTCTGGTATGTAAAGAAGTTGGCGTCGTCGGGTAAATCGTCCACCTTTTCATAATCCTCGCAAACCGAAGTAAACTGCACGGTATCCTTTAAAATATCCCGCACGTACTCGATATTTTCATGCAGCGAGAGGGGAGCGGGGAATTTTCCGTCGGGAATAATCTCTTGCCAATCCCGCTTTTCGTATTTCTTCAACAGCTCTGCCGCCTTGTGCAGGTGCGCAATCTCCATGGCGAGGTTTTCCTCCCACAGTGCCTTAATTTTTCCGTCCGTTTCGGTCACGTAGCACGACCAATACAGGTAGCACTCGTTGTACTCATGCCACAGCAGCATTTCCAGCCAGGTGGCTTCGGGGTCCATGAGAGCCTCGTAATGGGTAACGTGCTCCTCCTCGACCAGCGCAATCTCCTGGTATAACCGTCTTGCCATGTCGTTGGTGGCGAGGTTGGTGATATTCATGTAATAATTCATGGTCTGCTGTTCGGCGGCGGTAATAATCATGGTGGCAAGCACGGTCTGCTTGTCGGCGCAGCTTGCGTCTATGCTCCGCCGTACGTTGTCCTTGGGGAAGCGGTGGTGCGCAATAGTCGGACGTCCGGGCATAATTTCCGTATACCGTCCCACCAATTTTTCCGCCATTACACCCTGCTCCATCTCCAACAGATTGGCGTAGCGGTACAGATGGTCAAAGTCCTCCAACAGCGCAAAATCCAGGGCTTTTTTCACGTAACAGTCGCTCTCTCGCTTGGCGAGCTCCGCCGTCAGGTCCACGGCAAGCTGCTCGTAGGAAATGGTATGCTCCAACGGACTTTCGTTGCACGGCTTCAACAGCGAAACCTTGAGCTGTTGCTGTTTTTCTATCGCGCGGGTGAGGGCAATTTCTCGGCGTAGGTCGTTGTTTTTGCAATGCCTTGCAAACTGGTGCGAAAACCAGTTCGCCTCAAACTCCGCGCCGTTCAATAAAATAATGCGGGTTTTAGTGTATGGGTTGACCTCGTATTTATCGTACGGTTTTGGGTACAGCTCCTTCCAGTTCTGAAAGGACTTTTCAATGGACATCGGGGTTTCGTTAAACGGATTCATGTAATCCCTCCTTATTTTTTTCAACCAATTTCATACTATGCCGGGGGTGAAAATTGTGTGTCGGGATAAGCAAACAGCGTATGCGCCGCAAGAGAGAACTCGCCGAAGGGCTCGTAGCGGGCGTCGGCGGCAAGCAAAGAGGAAGGGAAGGGCTCCCGCACCACCGCCTCCTGGCACGAACTCCTGATAATGCAGGAGTTCTCCTACTCTCACAACACGAAAAAAGCGATAAGGCGTACGGTATATGCACCGCAAGAGAGAACTCGCCGAAGGGCTCGTGGCGGGCGTCGGCGGCAAGCAAAGAGAAAGGAAGATTTTCCGTACCACCGCCTCCTGGCACGAACTCCTGATAACACAGGAGTTCTCCTACTCTCACAACACGAAAAAAGCGATAAGACATAAAGCCTTATCGCTTTTTTGGCGCGCCGCAAGAGATTCGAACTCCTGACCTTTGGTTCCGTAGACCAACGCTCTATCCAGCTGAGCTAGCGGCGCATAATTTCTAAAATTTACAAGCTATATTATATTCACTTTGCTTGGCTTTGTCAATTATTTTTGCCGTTAAAATCAAATATTAACATTTTTTTTGAAATTGTTAATAACTTTTTTCAAAATGCGCATACTTATTGTAAATTATTTGTCGAAAAAACCCGAAAAAAGTGGAATATGTTGAACAATGTGCAAAAAATGTTGATAACTTTTTTGAAAATTGCATAAATACATAAAGCTGTCAACAGTATGCAGAGGGCAAATGTGGATAGCGGTGGACAGGCTGCTCTACCTTACGGTATGATTTTTTTCTGGAAAATATACCCGAAAAGAGAAAATGCTTTGAAAGAGTTGTCTTTTTGTCAAAAAGGTGGTATAATGAGAAAAAATAAAGACAAAAGGAGTACGTGATATGAGCGAACAAGCAATCACCAAAGATACAATCGTAGCAAAAATCCCCGAAATCAACCCTGCGGCAGTGGACGTATTGTGGGGCATGGGTATGGGCTGCATTCATTGCATTATGGCAAACGACGAAACGGTCGAAGAGGCAGCTGCGGTACACGGTTTAAACCTGGACGAGCTGTTGAAGGCGTTGAACGACGCAAAATAATTTTTAATACCTTATATAAAAAAGAGCGAACAATCCGTTTGCTCTTTTTATTTTGTATAAAAGGCAAAAAATTTTTTTATTTTAGCGCAAAAACACTTTACTTAATTAAAGCGATAAAGTATAATAGACCTATCAATTTTTATTCTAAGGAGTACATAAAAAATGAAAAAACTTATTACACTTATGTTAACATTCGTATTAGCAGTTACAGCTTGCATTAGTTTAGCTGCTTGTGGCAACACAAACAAACCGGTTGTCGTTGATGGCTTAGTGCTTGCAGAAGAGCAATATGGTATAGCAGCCAAAAAAGGTAATGATGCTTTAGTTTCTAAAATCAATGAAGCGCTTATCTCGATTGCTGATGATGAAATGCAAACGATTGCCAATAAATACGGGTTAACCTCTGAAATAGCGGTTAAGAACGATACGGTGAATCCATTGGCAGCAGCAAGCGATGACAGCTGGACAAATTTAGTTTCAAGAAATAAAGTTGTTATTGGTTATACGGTATTTGCGCCTATAGCATATGAGGTTGTTGAGGATGTTCCTACAAAAGGTTATGATATTGAACTTGCAAAAGCAGTGTTCGAATATTTAAATGAAACCTACTCTTCTAATATTGTTGTTGAATTTTTAGAAATTGATTGGAATGCAAAAGAAACAATGCTTGAAGGCGGCTCTATTGACTTGGTTTGGAATGGTTTGACGATTACGCAAGAAAGAATTGATAATATGTGTATTTCAGTTCCATATCTTTACAACAAGCAAGTTGCAGTAGTATTAAATCAAAACGCTAACAAGTATAAAACGATTGAAAGCATGAAAGATGCGATTGTCGGTGCTGAAGATGGTTCTGCCGGCGAAGAACAAATTCAAAGTAAAAATATCGGTAAAGAATATGTTGCTTGCGACAGTCAATTGCAGGCATATCAGCAGCTTAAAACAAAAACTCTTGATGTAATTGTTATTGATTCAGTAATGGCTAACTATTATATCTCGATGGAAAAGTAAAATGGATTTTATAATCATATTACAAAATTTATTAAATGGGTTTGGCAATACAGTTTTACTGTTTGCCATAACCCTTATTGCGGCTTTGCCGTTAGGGCTTTTAATAGCCTTTGGCTCAATGTCGAAATTTATACCGATAAAAGCCTTTTGTAGAGGGTTAGTTTGGGTTATTAGGGGTACGCCTCTTTTATTGCAGGTGTTATTAGTGACGCTTGTGCCTTTTTACGTATTCAATATTGGCAATACAGAAATTATTTCTTTTTTAGGTATTAAAATGAAAACTTTATTGTTTTCATATGCTTGTTTGGCTTTTATAATAAACTATGGCTGCTATTTCTCTGAAATTATTAGAGGTGCTATAGAAAGCGTGCCCAAAGGGCAGTTTGAAGCCGGTAAAGTGTTGGGTATGACAAAAGGGCAGATATTTAGAAAAGTTATTTTATTTCAAGTCATTAAGAAAAGTTTAGCCCCTGCAAGTAATGAAATTATAACACTCGTAAAAGATACGGCACTTGCCTCAATCGCAGGCGTTATTGAGCTGTATACTTCGGCTGAGCATCTGGTAAATCAGTTTATCGTTTTAACTCCGTTATTGTATGCTGCGATTTTCTATTTAATATTTAATGGTGTTTTGACTCTGTTGTTTGCATATTTAGAAAAGAAGATGAGTTTTTATAAGGAATAACCATGTCGTTTTTTGAAGTTAAAAATATATATAAAAGTTTTGGAAATGCGCAGATATTAAAGGGCATAAATTTCACGCTTGAAAAGGGCGAGGTGGTGTCTATCATCGGTTCATCCGGCAGCGGAAAAACCACACTTTTGCGTTGTCTTAATTTCTTGGAATTCGCAGACATGGGTACCATCAATATTGGCGGAGAAGAAATTTATAACGCGCAGAAAAATTACAACGACGCCGAGCTGAGAGCCAACCGCTTGCACTTTGGCTTGGTATTTCAAAGCTTCAATCTCTTCCCGCAGTATTCCGCATTGAAAAACGTACAGCTCGCCTTGGATTTACAGACCAAGGAGCGCCTTCAAAAGCAAAAAGCGTCCAAGGCGGAATTAAAGGAAGCGTTGGCAAAAAATATGCAAATCGCAACCGATTTATTGGAAAAAGTCGGCTTGGGCAATAAAATTAAAAACTATCCCTGCGAGCTTTCCGGCGGTCAGTGCCAGCGTGTGGCAATTGCCAGAGCTTTGGCGTTGAAGCCCGAAATCCTGTGCTTCGACGAACCCACGTCCGCGTTGGACCCCGAACTGACGGGGGAAGTATTGCGCGTTATCAAGGATTTGAGAAGCGCAGAACGTGGCATGGTTATCGTTACGCACGAAATGGAGTTTGCCAGAGAGGTATCGGATAAAATCATTTTTATGGCGGACGGCGTCATTGAAGAAATGGGTGCGCCCGAACAGATATTTGAAAATCCGACCAGAGCCAAGACAAAATCCTTCTTAAAAAATTACGTACACCGTTGAGGGAAAGACCGTGACAGAAAAACAGGTGATGTACGATTATTTAATCGAACGTATGGCAGGCTTGTCCGACAAAGGCGAGTGCGAGTTGTTTTTGCAGGATTTATGCACCTATGCGGAAATAGAGAACATGGCGCAACGTCTGTATTCGGCCAAGTTGATTTTAGAAGGCAAGACGTACGCAAAAGTCACCGAAGAAACGCAAATTTCTTCGGCAACGCTCAGCCGTGTTTCGCGCTGCATCAAGCACGGCACAGGCGGCTATCGCAGCGTCATTGAAAAGAAATAAAAAACCTAAAAGCGTTGCATTGACAATGCAGCTTAACTCCACCCCGAAGGCTTTATCCTTTGGGGTGGTTTTCTTATATATATAATTAAGGAAAAAGAAGAGGGGGCAAAGAGGGTATAAAAGGCGATAAAAAGGGGAATAAGGCAAGGCAAAGAGAAAAGAAAAAAAATTTTAAAAACAATGTAAAAATCCTTGACATATCGTTGACTTTTCTCTATAATAAGTAGGCTGTCTAATTATGCGTATAGGGTTGAAGCGTGAAGTTACTGTAAATTCCAAGGTTTTCAAAACCCGCCTTGGCAGATAATTTACGCCGACAAAAGTGGAGGCAGGACCTCTGCGACTAACCGAGTTTTGGCATGAAGCGCCGAAAGACAACGAGCGTTTTTATTTATGACAAAGCGCGATACGCACGGATATGTTGACAGCGAATAAAAAAGTTAGTATAAAATAAGGAGTAACGAAACATGGCAAGTCAGAAAATCAGAATTAAGTTGGCGGCTTACGAACACGAGTTGGTAGACCAAGCAGCGCAAAGAATCGTAGAGACGATGCAAAAGAGCGGCGCTAAAATTTCCGGTCCCATTCCTCTGCCCACCGAAAGAGAAGTGGTAACCATTTTGAGAAGCCCCCACAAGTACAAAGATTCCCGCGAACAGTTCGAGCTCAGAACGTATAAGAGAATCATCGACATCTACTCCCCCAACGCAAAGTTGTTGGATTCCATCCATCTCCCTGCAGGCGTAGACGTAAAAATCAAGTTGTAATTTCAAAAAACTTAAAAACTATACGGATACTTTGAAGGCAAGGTATCGTAAAGAAATAAAAAATATTTTCGGAGGTGAACTTTATTTATGGCAAATAAAGCAATCATTGGTCGTAAAGTGGGCATGACCCAAATGTTTACGGCAGACGGGAAGATGCTTCCCATCACGGTAGTAGAGGCAGGTCCCTGCCCCGTAGTACAGGTAAAGACCATGGAAAAGGACGGATATTCCGCCTTAAAGCTCGGCTTTATCGAAACCAAGGAAAAGGCACTCAACAAGCCTGAACTCGGTCAGTTTAAGAAGGCAGGCCTGAAGCCCCACAAGGTGCTCAAAGAGGTCAAGGTAGCCGACGCTGAAAGCTTCAACGTAGGCGACGTAGTGAAGGCTGACGTATTCGCCGCAGGCGACAAGGTAGACGTAGCCGGCACCACCAAGGGTCACGGCTTCTCCGGCGTTATCAAGCGTTGGAACCAGCACCGCCTCAAAGAAACCCACGGCGTAGGCCCCGTGCACAGAGAACCCGGTTCCATGGGTGCAAACTCCAGCCCCAGCCGCGTATTCAAGCACAAGAACCTGCCCGGTCAGTACGGTGTTGAAAACGTAACCATTCAAAATCTCGAAGTCGTTAAAGTAGACGTAGAGAGAAACGCACTCTTCATCAAGGGCGCCGTTCCCGGTCCCAGAGGCAGTGTGGTAACGGTATCCACCAGCGTAAAGAGCAAATAAGGAGGGTAATCGATTATGCCGAATATTAAAGTATATAATATGAAAGGCGCCGAAGTTGGCGAAGTTGAACTCAACGACAGCGTGTTTGCCGTAGAGTACAACGAATCCTTAATCCACCAAGCGGTAGTTACCTACCTTGCAAACCAAAGACAGGGCACCAAGGGCACGCTCACCAGAAGCGAAGTTTCGGGCGGCGGCATCAAGCCTTGGCGTCAAAAGGGTACGGGTCGTGCCCGTCAGGGTTCCATTCGTGCTCCCCAATGGACGCACGGCGGCGTAGTATTCGCTCCCAAGAGCAGAGATTTCTCCAAGAAGATGAACATCTCCGCCAAGAGAACCGCACTCCTCTCTGCAATCTCCAAGAAATTGGCTGACGGTCAGATGGTAGTGGTGGACGAGCTGAAGGTATCCGCCCCCAAGACCAAGGAAATGGTAGCCTTCCAAAAGGCTTTGAACTTAGACAAGAAGACCATCGTAGTTATGGACAACAGCGACGTGGACGTAATCTTGGCTGCAAGAAACTTGCCTACCATGAAGACCGTACCCGTTGACCAACTCAATACCTACGACGTAGTCGCCAATGCAGTCATCGTAATGACCAAAGGCGCAGTAGAGAAAATCGAGGAGGTTTACGCATAATGTTTGCAGAAGACATCATTATTAAGCCCGTCTTGACCGAAAAGGCGTATGCAGGTATGTCCGATAAAAACGGAACCCCCACCAAAAAGTACGTGTTCATCGTAAAGAAGGACGCAAACAAGACTCAAATCAAGCAGGCAGTCGAAAAAGTTTTCGGCGTTAAGGTTGAAAGCGTAAATACCGTATCCCGCAAAGGCAAGCTCAAGAGAATGGGCAGAAGCGAGGGTTACACTGCGGCAACCAAGAAAGCTGTCGTACAGCTCAAGGCTGACAGCAAGGCAATCGAGTTCTTCGCTTCGTTGTCGTAATAAGGAAATTGGAGGAAACAACAAATGGCTGTTAAAAGATATAAACCTACGTCTCCGGCTCGTCGTTTCATGACCGTTTTGAAAAATGAAGCGTTGACCGGTGATAAGCCTGAAAAATCTTTGCTCTGCGACCAACGCCACACCGGCGGTCGTAACAACACCGGCAGAATCACGGTAAGACACCGTGGCGGCGGTAACAGAACCAAATATCGTATCATCGATTTCAAGAGAAATAAGGACGATATCCCCGCAAAGGTTACGTCCATTCAGTACGACCCTAACCGTACGGCAAACATTGCGCTCATCGTCTATGCAGACGGCGCAAAGAGCTACATCTTAGCTCCCGTTGGTTTGAACGTCGGCGACACGGTTGTCAGCGGCGCAGCTGCAGACATCAAGGTCGGCAACGTATTGCCCTTGGAAAACATTCCCGTAGGTACCATGGTCTGCTGCATTGAAATGCAACCCGGTAAGGGCGCACAAATCGCCCGTTCGGCAGGTATCTCCGCTCAAATCATGGCAGCGGAAGGCAAGTATGCAACGCTCAGAATGCCCAGCGGCGAAATGCGTTTAATCCCTTTGACCTGCCGTGCTATGATCGGTCAGATCGGCAACACCGAGCACGAAATCGTATCCCTCGGTAAGGCCGGTAAGAAGCGTTACTTGGGACGCCGTCCCGAAGTACGCGGTGCGGTTATGAACCCTTGCGACCACCCTCACGGCGGTGGCGAAGGCAAATCGCCCGTCGGTCATGCAAGTCCTCGTACGCCTTGGGGTAAACCTGCTTTGGGTTACAAGACCAGAAAGAAGAAGAACCGTACGAGCAAATTCATTTTGAAGAGAATTAACTAATCGGAGGGAGAAAAGTAAATGTCAAGAAGCATTAAGAAAGGCCCCTATGTCGAAGCCAAGTTGTTGGCAAGAATTCAGGCAATGAACGAGGTCAATGAAAAGAAAGTATTGAAGACATGGTCCAGAGCGTCCACAATCTTCCCCGATATGGTCGGACATACGATTGCGGTATACGACGGCAGAAAGCACGTTCCCGTATACGTAACCGAAGATATGGTAGGCTGCAAGCTCGGCGAGTTTGCTCCCACCAGAACGTTCGGCGGACACACGGCGAAAACCACAACGCCGGGTAAGAGATAAGGAGGTCTTAAGTTATGGCAAGTAATATGAATAAAAAGACCGAAAGAATCGCACAGAATAAGGACCAACGTCCTTACGCCGTTGCCAAGCATATCCGTATTTCCCCCTACAAGGTAAGAACGGTATTGGCACTCATCCGTGGCAAGAGCGTAGCCGAAGCCGCTGCAATCTTAACCTATTGCACGAAGTCGGGCGCAGAACCCGTTAAAAAGGTTCTTCTCTCCGCTGCTGCCAATGCAGAGCACAACAAGGGTATGGACAGAGGTGATTTGTTCGTAGCCGAATGCTTTGCAGACGGTGCAACGACCTTGAAGAGAATGCAACCCGTATCCAAGGGCAGAGGACACGCTATCCTCAAGAGAAGCAGCCACATCACGGTCATTTTGGACGTAAAAGGAGATAATTAACAATGGGACAGAAAGTTAATCCTCATGGTTTAAGAGTCGGTGTAATTAAAGATTGGGATACCCAATGGTATGCCGATAAAAAGGACTTCTCCAAGTTCTTGAAAGAGGACAACGTCATTCGTACGTTCCTCAAGAAGAAATATTTTGCTGCAGCAATCAGCAAAATCACCATTGAAAGAGCAGCTGCCAGAATCGTGGTAACCATTTACACGGCAAGACCGGGCGTACTCATCGGTCAAAAGGGCAGCGAAATTGAAGTAATCAAGAAAGATTTGGCGAAGTTGACGGGCGGCAAAGCAGTCATCATCAACGTAACCGAAATCAGAAAGCCCGACCAGGACGCACAGCTCGTTGCCGAAAGCGTAGCGCAACAGCTTGAAAAGCGTATGTCCTTCCGCCGTGCTATGAAGCAAGCCATCGGCAGAAGCGTCAGAAGCGGTTCCAAGGGCGTTAAAATGATGGTATCCGGCCGTTTGGACGGTGCGGAAATCGCAAGAAGCGAACAGTACCACGAAGGTTCCATTCCCCTGCAGACTTTGCGTGCAAACATCGACTACGGTTTTGCAGAAGCTCACACCACGTTCGGTATGATCGGCGTAAAGTGCTGGATTTATAAGGGTGAAGTACTCAGCAAGTCCAAGAAGGGCGTTGAAGGAGGCGAACGTTAATGTTAATCCCTAAGAGAGTCAAAAGAAGAATGCAGCACAGCACCGGACACATTCGTGGCCGTGCGCATAAAGGTAACACCATCGCTTACGGCGAATACGCATTGGTAAGCGAAAGCAACGGCAGAATTAAGTCCAACCAAATCGAAGCCGCCCGTATCGCAATGACCCGTTTCATCAAGCGTGGCGGTAAAGTATGGACTTCCATCTTCCCCCACACGCCTATCACCAAGCACCCTGCGGAAGCACGTATGGGTTCCGGTAAGGGCAACGTAGAATACTGGGTAGCTATCGTTAAGGCAGGCAGAGTTCTCTTTGAAATGTCCGGCGTAGCCGAAGATATCGCAAGAGAAGCTATGCGTCTTGCCAGCCACAAGCTCCCCGTTAAGTGCAAATTCATGGAGAAAGAAGCAGAAAAAGTAGAAGGCGGTGAAAATTAATGAAAGCAAACGAAATTCACGACTTATCCGCAGAAGAGCTGGCTAAAAAGTTAGCAGAGCTCAAGAGCGAGCTTTTCAATCTTCGTTTCCGTTTGGCGGCAGGTCAATTGGAAAACCCCGTAGCCATCAGAACTTGCAAGAGAGACATTGCAAGAGTAAACACCGAGCTTCGCGCAAGAGAGCTCAAGGCGTAATCGGAGGGTAAAATATTATGGAAAGAAATTTAAGAAAAGAAAGAGTAGGCATTGTCGTGTCCGATAAAATGGATAAGACGGTTGTCGTAGTGGTTTCGGACAAGAAGAAAGACCCTCTGTACAAGAAGACCGTTACCACGACCAAGAAGTTCAAAGCACACGATGAAAATAACGAATGCGGCGTGGGTGAT
Source organism: Clostridia bacterium (assembly GCA_017508105.1). GTDB lineage: Bacteria > Bacillota > Clostridia > Christensenellales > Borkfalkiaceae > RGIG4074. Next base: position 17,936 of record JAFVZP010000002.1, on the reverse strand, counting down.
ACCGTTCGTATTGCCGAGACCAGAAAGCTCAGCAAAGATAAGAACTGGCGCATTGTCGAAATCGTCGAGAAGGCTAAGTAATTAAGAAGGAGAACGAAGACTTATGATACAATCACAGTCGAGACTGAAAGCGGCGGACAACTCCGGCGCAAAAGAGCTTATGTGCATCAGAGTTATGGGTGGCTCTTTCCGTAGAAGCGGCAACATTGGCGACATCATTGTTGCTTCCGTCAAGACGGCAACCCCCGGCGGTGCAGTAAAGAAAGGCGAAGTCGTTAAGGCAATCATCGTCAGAACGACCAAAGGCGTCAGAAGAGAAGACGGCACGCACATTCGTTTCGACGATAACGCAGCCGTTATCATCGATGGCAATAAACAACCCAAAGGTACCCGTATCTTTGGACCGGTAGCAAGAGAAATCAGAGACGACAAGAGTTTCTTGAAAATCATCTCCCTTGCTCCCGAAGTGCTCTAAGGAGGTAACGAAATGAACGTAAAAGTAAACGATACCGTCGTCGTTATCACCGGCGGCATGAAGAGCAAAGGCAAGAAGGGCGCCGTTATTGCAACCAACAGCAAGAACAATACGGTCACCGTTCGTGGTGTAAACTTGGTTAAAAAGCACCAAAGAGCAAGAAGAGCGCAACAGCAATCTCAAATCTTAGAAGTAGAAGCACCCATCGACGTATCCAACGTTATGGTACTCTGCTCCGCTTGCAACAAGGCTACCCGCATCAAGCACGCTGAGGTAGACGGCAAGAAGGTGAGAGTATGCGCCAAGTGCGGTGCAACCCTCGACAAGGCATTCGTCAAGGCATCCAAGAAGGCTGCTGAAGAAGCTAAGGTAGAGGCACCCAAGAAGAGAACCCGTAAGAGAACTGCTAAGGCAGAAGCTCCTGCGGAAGAGGGCAAGAAGGAGTAACGAGGTAAAAAGTTATGGCAGAGAAAGTAATGAACAGAGTCAGAGAACAATACAAGAAAGAAGTTGTTCCTGCCCTTATGAAGAAATTCGGCTATACGAGCGTTATGCAATGCCCGAGATTGGAAAAAATCGTCATCAACACCGGTTTGGGCGACATCAAGGACAACGCAAAGTCCATTCAGACCACGGCAAACGAAATCAAGCAGATTGCCGGCCAGCAACCCGTATTGGTGAAGGCAAGAAAGTCTGTTGCAAACTTCAAATTGCGTGAAGGCATGAACATCGGTATTAAAGTAACCCTCCGTGATGAAAAGATGTATGAATTTTTCGATAAATTCATCTCCATCGGTCTTCCCCGCGTGAGAGACTTTAAGGGTGTATCCGCAACGTCGTTCGACGGTAGAGGCAACTATTCCATGGGCTTGAAGGAACAACTCATCTTCCCTGAAATCAGCTACGACCAAGTAGAAAAGATCAGAGGTATGGACGTCTGCATCGTAACCACGGCAAAGACGGACGAAGAAGCAAGAGAGTTGTTAAGACTGCTCGGCATGCCTTTCAAGAAGTAAGGAGATAAAGAACATGGCAAAAAAGTCAATGATAAATAAACAGCAAAAGACCCCTAAATTTTCCACGAGAGCATACACCAGATGCTCTATCTGCGGAAGACCTCATGCGGTTTTGAGAAAGTACGGTATTTGCCGTATCTGTTTCAGAAATCTTGCGTACAAGGGTGAAATTCCCGGCGTTAAGAAGTCGAGCTGGTAAGAGGAGGTAACAAACAATGACAGATCCTATTGCAGATATGCTTACAAGAATCAGAAACGCAATCATTTCCAACAAGGAAACCGTTGAAATTCCCGCTTCCAATATGAAGAAGGCGATTGCAGACATTCTCCTTTCCGAAGGCTACGTTCAGGACGTAAAAATCGTAGAGGACGGCTACAACGGCAAGATTGTTATCACTTTGAAATACAACAACAAACAGTCGGTTATCGGTGGTTTGAAGAGAATTTCCAAGCCCGGTTTGAGACAGTATGCAGGCATCGAAAACATGCCCAAGGCTCTCGGCGGATTCGGCACGGTTATTCTTTCGACCAACAAGGGTATCATGACGGATAAGCAGGCGAAAGCAGCCAACGTTGGCGGCGAAGTGCTCTGCTACGTTTGGTAAGAAGGAGGGCAACAATTTATGTCTAGAATCGGTAAAACGCCCGTAACGCTTCCCGCAGGCGTAACGGTAGATTTTAAAGACGGCGTATTGACGGTTAAGGGTGCAAAGGGCACCTTGACGCAGACCGTCGTTGGCGCCATCGACGTAAAGGTAGAAGGCACCGTTGCCAACGTAATCGCTTGCAACGAAGCAGCAGATACGCAGGCAAAGCACGGCTTGTACAGAGCGCTCCTCGCCAACATGGTTAAGGGCGTATCCGAAGGCTATAGCAAGGCTTTGGAAGTCAAGGGTGTCGGCTGGAAGGTTGAAAAATCGGGTAACGGCTTAATCATGAGCGTCGGTTTCTCCCACAAGGTTCCCGTAGCGGCGGTAGAAGGCATCACGTTCGACTGCCCCACGCCCACGGACATCGTGGTATCCGGCATCAACAAAGAGTTAGTCGGTCAAATAGCGGCTGAAATTCGTGCCGTTCGTAAACCCGAACCCTACCATGGCTACGGTATTCGCTATAAGGGCGAGAACGTAGAGCATAAGGAAGGTAAGACCTCCGGCGGTAAGGGCAAGAAATAAGGAGCGTTGAAATATGATTTCTAAAATTGATAAAAATGCAGTCAGACAGAAAAGACATCTGCGTGTAAGAAAGCACCTCATGGGTACGACTGAAGCACCCCGTATGAGCGTTTACAGAAGTTTGAACCATATTTACGTTCAGGTTATCGACGATACGAAGGGCGTTACCCTTGCAAGCGCCTCCACCATGGAAAAAGAGGTGAAGGAAAAGATTGCCGACATGTCCAAGACCGAGGCTGCTAAGGTAGTCGGTCAAACGGCAGGCGAAAGAGCCAAGGCGCAGGGTATTGAAGCAGTCGTATTCGACAGAGGCGGCTACCTCTACACCGGTCGTGTAAAGGCAGTTGCAGACGGCGCAAGAGAAGCCGGACTGAATTTCTAAGGAGCGAAAACTATGGCAGACGAAAAAAGAGAAAACAGAAGACCCAGAAGACAGGAAGTAGACGACGGTTTGATTAAAAAGACCATTGAGGTCAACCGTGTTACCAAGGTTGTAAAGGGTGGTAAAAATATGCGTTTCGCCGCTCTCGTTATCGTAGGCGACGGCAACGGCAAAGTTGGCGTCGGTTCCGGTAAAGCAAAGGAAGTTCCCGAAGCTTTGGAAAAGGCAACCCAAAGAGCCAAAAAGAGCATGGTTTCCATCGCTATGGTTAATTCCACCATTCCTCACGAAGTAATGGGTAAGTTTGGCAGAGGCGCCGTATTGATGATGCCCGCTGCCGACGGTACCGGCGTTATCGCCGGCGGTCCCGTTCGTGCGGTTATGGAAGCGGTCGGCATCAAGAACATCAGAACCAAATCTCACGGTACCCAAAACAAGGGTAACTGCGTTAAGGCAACTTTGGCAGGTCTCATGTCCTTAAAGACCGCCGAACAAATTGCTGCTTTGCGTGGCAAGACCGTAGAGGAAATCAAGGGTTAAGGAGGGTACCATGTCTAAGATTAAGGTTACTTTAATGAAGAGCACCATCGGTAAGACGCAGGGTGTCAAGGACACCGTTGCAGCCCTCGGTTTGACCAAAATCCGTACGTTCAACGTATTGGAAAACACCCCTGCCATTCAGGGTATGATTAAGAAAGTCGGCTACCTTTTGAAGGTAGAGGACGCAGAGTAAGAAAGGAGGCTTGAAAGATATGAGAATTGATACTCTTTCTCCCGCAGAAGGTTCCAGAACCTCTGCCAAAAGACTTGGCCGTGGTATCGGCTCCGGCTTGGGCAAAACCTCCGGTAAAGGTCACAAAGGTCAGTGGGCCCGTTCGGGCGGCGGCGTAAGACCCGGCTTTGAAGGCGGTCAGATGCCCTTAGCTCGCCGTGTTCCTGTCAGAGGCTTTAACAACAAGAACTTCACCAAGAGATACGTCATCGTCAATCTTTGCGATTTGGCTGAAGTACCCCAAGGCACCGTGGTTGACATGGAATACGTTATGATGAACCGTCTTGCAAAGGACGTTAAGAACAACGTAGGCTTAAAGGTACTCGGCACCGGCGAATTGACGGGCGCTATCACCGTAAAAGCAGCTAAATTCTCCGCTTCCGCAAAGGAAGCCATCGAGAAGGTCGGCGGCACGGCAGAAGTTCTTTCATAAATTGAGGAAATACGGGAAATTATTGAAAAATATAATTTTCCGCATTGCCATTCAATTATCAATTTGCGTTCCAAAAATTTAATAGGGGGAACGTAAAAATCTCAATTTGGGAGAGACAAAATGTTTGAAACGTTAAAAAACGCTTTTAAGGTCAAAGAAATCCGCAAAAAGATTTGGATGACGCTGTTGTTGCTTCTGGTTTTCAGACTGGGCTGCTACATTCCCGTCCCCGGCTTGCTGCGAGATACGTTTGCCAACGCCATTCAAAACAACGAGTTCTTGGAACTCATGAGCTCCATCACAGGTGGCTCGCTTGCCAACGGCACGCTGTTTGCGCTCGGTATCGGACCTTACATCAATGCTTCAATTATCATGCAGCTTCTGTGCTACGGTATTCCCGCCTTGGAACGCTTGTCCAAGGAAGGTGAAGACGGCAGAAGAAAAATTTCACAAATCACCCGCTACGTAGCCATCGGCTTGGCAATCGTTCAATCCGCCGGCTTCATCGTCAGCTTCGCTGCAAACGGAAACGCCATCAACTACGTTATCTTCGGTTCGGGCGTATGGGGCGAAACGGCAGCCGTATGGATTGCGGGTGTGTACATGACCGTTATCTATACCGCAGGCGCATGCTTTGTTATGTGGCTGGGCGACAGAATCACCGAATACGGTATCGGCAACGGCATGTCCATGGTCATCTTTGCCGGTCTTATCTCCACGGCAGGCGATTTGCTTCTCCAAAAATTCGTCCTCATGTTCACTGTGGACCTCAACGTAATTTGGGAGATCCTCGGCTTTATCGCCATCACCGTCGTTTTATTTACGGCAATCATCACGGTTGACTTATCCGAAAGAAAAATCCCCGTACAGTACGCCAAGCAAGTCAAGGGCAGAAAGATGTACGGCGGTCAAAAATCGGAAATTCCCATGCGCATATCTTCGAGCGGCGTTATGCCCCTCATCTTCGCCTTCTCCATTATCTCCATGCCTTCCATGATTATGAGCATCTGGTTTGCGGATACGGCTGCGTATGCGGGTTATCAAGAATGGTTTGGTCAAGGCACTTGGCTGTACACCATCGTGCTGTGCTTGCTCATCTTCGGTTTTGCATTCTTCTATGCAATGATACAATTCAACCCCGACGACGTTGCAAAGAACATTCAACAAAACGGCGGCTTCATTCAGGGTATCCGTCCCGGCCGTCCCACGGCAGAATATCTCAGAAAGATTTCGGGCAGAATCACGCTGTTCAGCGCCATCTACCTTTCCTTGGTTGCGTTCATTCCTTCCATGGCATTCAGTTGGGTAAGCTTGGACCTCGTCAACGTATTCTCGACCACGGGTATTCTCATCGTCGTTTCCGTTGCCATGGAATGGGATAAGCAAATTCAGTCCCAGCTCATGATGAAGAACTACAAAGGCTTCTTGAAATAATCAAAAACTGCTCTCCCTCTCCCAGCGAGAGGGAAAGCAAAACCAAATAAGCAAAGGAGCAAGGTATGAATATTATTTTACTCGGCGCCCCCGGCGCAGGAAAGGGTACGCAGGCAACCAAAATTGCCGATAAGTACGGTATGCCCCACATCTCCACGGGAGATATTTTCAGAGCCAACATCAAAAATCAAACCGAAATCGGCCTGCTCGCCAAGTCGTATATCGACAAGGGACAGCTGGTTCCGGACGCCGTCACCTGCAAGATTGTGGAAAACAGACTTGCCGAAGACGACTGCAAGCAAAAGGGCTACCTCTTGGACGGCTTCCCCCGCACCATTGCGCAGGCGGAAGAACTCGACAAGTTTGCGAAAATCGACGCCGTTGTCAATATCAACATCGATTTCTCGCTCTTGATGAACCGTCTTTGCGGCAGACGCGTTTGCAAGGATTGCGGTGAAAGCTTCCACGTATCCACGTTGAACGGTGCAACTACCTGTTCCCGTTGCGGCGGTGAATTATACCAAAGAAAGGACGACAATCCCGAAACGGTACAGAGCCGTTTGGACGTATACACCGAACAGACCGCACCTTTAATCGATTACTATACGAAGAAAGGCATTATCCTCAACTTTGTCGGCACCGACGACCCTCCCCAAGTACTCTTCGGTGAAATTGCGGCAGAGCTCGATAAATTGGTAAAATAAGCCGTAAGTTCCCATGATACGCATTAAAACCTCGGAAGACATTGAAAAGATACGCGCGGCGTGCGCCGTCGTACGGGATACGCTTGCCTACGTCGGCAAACGCATTCGGGCGGGCATGACCACCAAGGAAGTGGATGCGCTGGTGCACGATTACATCGTGGCGTGCGGAGCTACTCCCTCGTCGCTGGGCTATTACGGCTATCCTGCCTCGGCCTGCGTTTCGGTCAACGAAGTGGTGGTACACGGCATTCCGTCTGACAGAGTCATTCGGGATGGCGATATCGTCAGCGTGGACATTACGGCGGAAAAGGACGGCTACAACGGCGACGCTTGCCGAACCTTTTGTATCGGAAACGTTTCGCCCGAAAAGCGTAAGTTGGTCAAAGTTACCGAAGAATGTTTCTTCAAGGCGGTGCAGGATTTGAAAGCCGGCACGCCGTTATACGACATCGGGTATCAAGTGCAAACGCATGCCGAAGCCAACGGCTTCGGGGTAGTGCGGGCTTTTGTCGGGCACGGCATTGGCAGAGAAATGCACGAGGACCCGTCCGTGCCGAATTACGGCAGGAAGGGAACGGGCGTGCGACTCAAAGCCAACACGACGCTGTGCATAGAGCCGATGATAACGCTGGGCGATTATCGGGTCAAGACGTTATCGGACGGTTGGACGGCGGTAACGCTGGACAATTCGCCTGCGGCGCATTACGAAAACACCGTGCTCATCACGGAGAGCGGTGTGGAAATATTGACTTTATAATCAAAAATAAAAGCGGAGGGATGTTTCGTGTCCAAAGACGACGTAATAGAGGTAGAAGGGAAAATCGTAGAATCGTTACCCAACGCCACCTTTAAAGTACAGCTTTCCAACGGACATATCATAACGGCGTACATTTCCGGAAAACTGAGAATGAACTTTATCCGCATCATCGAAGGTGATACGGTAAAGCTGGAAATGAGTCCTTACGATTTGACCAAGGGCAGAATTACGTGGCGCAGCAAGTCGTAAGACGGGTGTGTTCACGCAAACAAGTATTCTATTTTAAGGAGAAAAACCAAATGAAAGTAAGACCTTCAGTTAAGCCTATGTGCGATAAGTGCAAAGTTATCAAAAGAAATGGCAAGGTTATGGTAATTTGTTCCAAAAATAAATCTCATAAACAAAGACAAGGCTAATAAAACGCTTGACCTAAAACGGCAATATATGGTAAAATATATGTTGCTGATGAAAAAGCGAATAATTTTATAATGCAACGAGGACTGAATTTCCGTTATTTCGATAAAAAGCGGGAACTCAGTTTTGTTGCGTATAAAGTTGAAAATAACCGTCTTCCCGCAAGGCATTTTCCACTGCCGAGAGGGAACCAACGGATGACATATAACGAATAAAAAATTATTAAAGAAAAATACGGAGGTTATAAATCAATGGCACGTATTGCCGGTGTAGATTTACCCAGAGAAAAGAGAGTAGAAATCGGTCTTACCTATATTTTCGGTATCGGCTTGACTACTTCCAAAACCATTCTCCAAGCTACCGGAATCAATCCTGACACCAGAGTGAAGGATTTAGACGAAAGGGACGTATCCAAGCTTAGAGATTATATCGATAACAATTTACGAGTTGAAGGTGAACTTCGCAGTGAAATTTCCCTCAACATCAAGCGCTTAATGGAAATTGGCAGCTACCGTGGTATTCGCCACAGAAAGGGCTTGCCTGTCCGTGGCCAGAGCACCAAGAGAAACGCAAGAACCCGCCGTGGCAACGTCCGCAGGGTAGTTGCGAACAAGAAGAAGTAAGGAGGTAATACCATATGGCAGCAGCAAAGAAGACCACTACCACGAGAAAGCGTAAAGACTATAGAAAGGTAGATAAAGGTCAAGTTCATATTCAGTCTACCTTCAACAACACGATGATCACCTTTACCGACCTCAACGGCAACGTACTCGCATGGTCGAGCGCAGGTTCCTTGGGCGGCTTCAGAGGCTCCAAGAAGGGCACGCCCTATGCAGCACAGTTGGCTTGCGAAAAGGCAGCAACCGCCGCAAAGGAATACGGCTTAAAGAGCGTTGAAGTATACGTAAAAGGTCCCGGCGCAGGCAGAGAGAGCGCTATCCGTGCATTGACCAATTTCGATTTGGAGATTACGCTCATTTCCGACGTATCTCCCATTCCCCACAACGGATGCAGACCTCCCAAGCGTCGTAGAATTTAATAGGAGCGTACAAACATGGCAATTAATAAATATCATAAATTAAAGAGATGCAGATTCCTTGAATTGGATCCCGCTGCAATCGGTTGCTCCAAGAAGTCCATTCGTACTTCGGGCAGAAAGACCAAGAAAATCAGCGAATACGGTTTACAGCTCCGTGAAAAAGAAAGAGCAAAATTCATTTACGTCGTAAGCGAAAAGCAATTCCGTCACTACTACGAAGTTGCTGAAAGCAAGAAGGGCGTAACCGGTGAAAACATGCTCGTTCTCTTGGAAAGAAGATTGGACAACGTTATTTACAGAATGGGCATTGCAAACACCCGTTTGCAGGCCAGACAGCTCGTTTCCCACGCACAGTTCACGGTGAACGGTCAGAAGGTAAACATTCCTTCCTACCTCATCAAGGCAGGCGACGTTATTGCCGTTCGCGAAAACAAGAAAGGAAACAAGTTCTTCACAGCGATTAAAGAATCCAAACCGGCGTTGAACGTACCTGCATGGGTTGAATTTGACAACGAAAAATTGGAAGGAAAGATTTTGGCACTCCCTACGAGAGCAGACATCGATACTCAGATTGCGGAACATATGATTGTCGAACTCTACTCCAAGTAATTAAATCATTCAAGGAGGTAGCAACATGATCGAAATTGATATGCCTAAAATAGAGGTAGAAGAAAGCGAGGATAAGAGCTACGCTAAAATCGTCGTTGAGCCTTTAGAAAAGGGTTTCGGTCTTACAATCGGTAACTGCTTAAGAAGAATTTTACTGTCCGCTTTACCCGGTGCCGCAGTACAGGGCATTCGCTTTTTGGACGGTAGCGTAAAACATGAGTTCTCCGCAGTTGCGGGAGTGAAAGAAGACGTCACTGAAATTATTTTAAACCTGAAGCTTCTGGCAATTAAAACCAAGGTTTCGGAAAAAGACTATACCAAAGTATTGCATCTTTACAAGGAAGGCCCCTGCGTCATCACAGGCGCAGACATCGAACAGGATGCTGAAATCGAAGTCGTCAACAAAGACCAGTACATCTGTACGGTAGACGAGGGCGGCAAGGTCGACATGGAAGTAACCATCGGCAGAGGCAGAGGTTACAAGCCTGCAAGCGAAAACAAGCAGCCCGTCATCGACTACATTGCCATCGATTCCATCTACACCCCTGTTCAAAAGGTCAACTACCAAGTGGAAAACGCTCGTGTGGGACAAAACCTCAACTACGACAGATTGAGCTTGGAAGTTTGGACGGACGGCACCTTCTCCGCCAAGGAAATCGTATCCCTGTCGGCAAAGATTATGCAAGACCACATCAGTCTGTTCGTCAACCTGAGCGATACAATCAAGGGTATGGAAATTCTCGTGAAGAACGAGGACGATAAACAACAACAAATTCTTGCGATGGCAATCGAGGACATGGACCTGTCCGTGCGTTCGTACAACTGTCTCAAGAGAGCAAGCATTCATACAGTAGAAGACCTGACCAAGAAATCGGAAGACGAAATGCTCAAGGTAAGAAACCTCGGCAGAAAGTCTTTGGACGAAGTTATTCTCAAATTACAGTCCTACGGTCTCTCATTAGCAAAAAAGGAGGATTAAAGTATGCCCGGTAAATTAGGCAGACCCGCAAAAGAAAGAGTAGCGCTTCTCAGAAACCAAGCGTCCCAACTCATCTGGTACGGTAGAATAGAAACCACCCTTGCAAAGGCGAAGGAATTGCAACCTTACGTAGAAAAATTAATCACCAAAGCTGTCAACACGTTCGACGATAACGTAGAAGTAGAAGTGGTTAAACAGGACGCCAAAGGCAAAGACGTTACCGTTAAGGTCGTCAAGGACGGCGCCAAGAAATTGGCTGCACGCCGTGCAATTATGGCTAAAACCTACGACTTACAGGAAGTTAAGGCTTTCACCGAAAGCAAATCTGCATTCAAAGCAAGAACCAAGGACGTTAAGCACCCCTTGGTAGAAAAGCTCTTCAACGAGCTTGCTCCCAAGTACGCTCAGCGTGCCGAGGAATTGAAGCAGGGCGGCGGCTACACCAGAATCTATCAATTGGGTGAAAGACGTGGCGACGCTGCTGCAACGGCGATTATCGAACTCGTATAATCGTAGCCTTTCAACTAAGTAAAAGACAATATAAAAATGAGTTTGGAATTGCGCCAAGCTCATTTTTTTACGCCGATTTTTTCTAAAAAATAAAGTATATTTCCCGTCAAACGGGAGCATAATGCTTTTAGGAGGCTATTATGATAACAGTTATCAGTTTAATTTTAACCATTATCGGCGGCATCGTCTGGCTTTTGGTCGGTATTGCCGACTTCAACTTGCTTGCTTGGCTGTTCGCCGGTAATCTCTACTTCATCGCCCGTATCATTTACGTCTTGGTCGGGATTGCGGCACTGTGGCTCATCTATTATCTGATTCGCCATTTCAGCCGTATTCTGCACGGCGATTTTAACGACTGACACCAAAGGAAAAACGCACCGCTTTCAAAAGCGGTGCGTTTTTGCTATTGAGATATTTGCTTCAACGCCTCGTAATAAATTTTACTCAGTTCCCGTATCTTTTTGAACGATATATACTCGTTTGCCTGATGAATGGTGGCTTGCTCGTCGAGCTCTTGCGGCCCGAAGCCGCAACCGTGCGGCAACACCCGCGCATACGTTCCGCCACCAATCGCCACGGGCTGCACGGTTTTGCCCGTCTGTTCGTTGTAAACTTTCAATAAGGTCTGTATCAATCGCCCGTCCTTGTCGTTCAACAGGGGGTTCTGTTCGTGTACCACCTCGTACGCAATTCCCGCTTGTTTCAGGGCATGGGTCACCTCTTTTGCGCCATGCGTGGCAGGAATACGGCAATCGACGGTAACGTACAGCGTCTGCGTCTGCCCGTTCCACTCAACCACGTTGGGCGAGAAGGTCAAATTGCCCGTTTCATCGTGTATGCCTTTGAGCCAAAGCGCATCTTCAAACAGTATGCCGTAAGCGTACTGACAGGCGGTGTTTTCCTGCGCGTAATACCGCAGCATCGCTCCAAAGGCGTTTGCACCCTTTTCAGGCGTTGAGCCGTGCGCCGAAACACCCACCCCCTTAAACCTGCCGTTCTCCTCTATAAGGGCGGTGTTCGGCAGGGGATTTACATATCGCTCCAAGCGGCTTTTTTCGGGCATGGGTAGGGCGTAAACACGGTCGCACACCATATTGGCGGCACTGCCGCCCTGCAAATGGGTAAAGGGTGCGTCCGCGATGGGAAAGGCAAGCTTCAGGTGCAAAATGCCCTTTTCGGCGTAAATTACGGGGAACTCGGCGTCGGGTGTAAAGCCTTCCTCAGGCAGCTGCGCCACTTTTTTATAGTGCTCCATGCACGCCCAACCGCTCTCCTCGTTGCAGCCCACGATGAGCTTGATTTTACGCTTGGGCGTAAAGCCCTCGTCTTTGAGCGCTTTCAAGCAATACAGACAGATGACGGCGGGGCCCTTGTCGTCCATCGTACCTCTGCCGTACAGCTTTCCGTCGGCAATCACGCCGCCAAAGGGCGGATACGTCCAACCGTTGCCGGCAGGCACCACGTCCAGGTGCGCCAGCACGGCAAACTCCTTTCCTTCGCCAAACACCACTTCGCCGACGTATCCGTCGTAGTTGTGCGTTTCAAAGCCCATGCGCTTTGCCAAGGAAAGGAAATGCTCCAGGCACGCCTTGGTCTTTGCGCCAAAGGGCGCAGACGGCTCAGCAGGGGCGAGAGAGGAGTCGAATTGTACGGATTCCTGAATGGATTTTACGATTTCATCGAAATATTTTTGCATAATACACTCTAATTTTTAAAACAATATTGATTTTATTATACACTTTTTCAAAAATATGGTAAAATAAAAATACCTTTAAATTAAAAAAAGTTCAAAAGAGGCAACAAAAGATGCACGAAGGTCACCGTCTGCGTATGTATGAAAAGTTGAGTAAATCCCCCCAGGCTCTGGCTGATCACGAGCTTTTGGAGATTTTGCTGTTCAACGCCATTCCCCGCGCAAACACCAATCCGTTGGCGCACCGCTTGTTGAATACTTTCGGCTCGGTGCAGAGAATTTTCTCCGCGCCCGTGTCGGCGCTTTTGCAGGTAGAAGGCGTGGGCCCTCAGCTTGCAGGCTATATCAAGTGTATTTCCTACTTTTTTGAAAATTACAAGGGTGACACCGAGCACCGTATTCCCAAGCGCTATCATACGGCTGAATTTTCGGATTATTTAAAGGAATTTTTCGCCCGGCAGAGCTACGAGGTGTTCGCGGTATACGTTCTCGACGGCAAGGGGAATATTTTAGGCTGTAAAAAGTTCACCGACAAGGATGAAAACAGCGTCAACATCAACCCGCAGGAGCTGACCAAGCTGGTGCTCTATTACGGCGGAAAATCCTTTATTCTGGCGCACAATCACATTCACGGCCCTGCCCGTCCGTCTGCCTCGGATAACGACCTCACTGCGCAGTGTGAGGTGCTTTGTTCCATCAACAACATTCGGCTGTTGGACCATTTCATCTATGCCAACGGCGAGCTGTACAGCTATTATCAAAGCGGAAAGATGGCAAATATCGCCAGAAGCTTCCATATTCAAAATATGTTGAGCCGTGACGGGGACGAAGAATTTTAAGAGAAAACAATAAAAAAGACCGTATGCGCAAGGGCATACGGTCTGATTTTTTGAAAAAAACTGTGCAATCAATTTTGTGTGTATACACCGAAGCGGAAACGTTGTAGGCAGCTCCTGCAAAGCTACCTCATGGCACACGCACAAATCCGCTTAGTGCTGCTACATCCCTGTCCTGACACGGTTCACGGCAATACGTTGCATAAGACCTTGTTATCAACACTCCTTGCAACGTGCGGCCTTCCATATATGCACCCGAGAAAGACGTTCGGTTCTGCTATAGCGGATTGCAGATACAGGGCACCGCTAACTCCCCACCTAGCACAGCAGAGCTATTATACACGAAAATTCTGTGTTTGGCAAGCGTTTTTTATAAAAAATTCTTTTTCTTCCCGGTGCCAAATAAATCGTTTGACAAAAGTGTTTCCAAGGTATACAATGATACCCGATAAACGAGGACGCCCCAAACGGGCAATCCAAGGAGTTTTTGTATGAGTGAAAATTGTACGCACAACTGTTCCACTTGCTCCAAAGGCTGCGGAGCCAATCAAGAGGGCAGCTTAATCAAAAGCCTTTCTCCGGGCGCAAGCGTGAAAAAGGTAATCGCCGTCGTATCCGGCAAGGGCGGTGTGGGTAAATCGGCAACCTGTGCATTGCTGGCAGCCATGTCCAAGAAAAAGGGGTATACCACCGCGGTTCTGGATGCCGACGTAACCGGTCCGTCCCTGCCCAAAATGTTCGGTGTAAACCAAAAGGCGCGGGGTACCGAAGCGGGGCTGTTGCCCGTCCGTTCTCCCAGCGGAATACAGACCATGTCCATGAACCTCTTATTGGAAGAGGACACCCAACCCGTGCTTTGGCGCGGCTCGCTCATCGCGGGCGCTGCCGTGCAGTTCTGGACGGACGTTCTGTGGGAAGACGTCGATTATATGTTCGTGGATATGCCGCCGGGAACGGGGGACGTGCCGCTGAGCATTTTCCAAAGCCTTCCCCTTGCGGGCATCGTGGTGGTCACCACCCCGCAGGACCTGGTCAAAATGATTGTGGAAAAGGCGCTCAATATGGCGGATAAAATGAACGTACCCGTCCTGGGCTTGGTGGAGAACATGAGCTACTACGTCTGCCCCTGCTGCGGCGAAAAGACCGAAATTTTCGGTCAAAGCAAGGCAGGACTGTTTGCCAACGAATACGGCATGCCCGTGGCTCGTATGCCCATCGATCCCACGCTTGCCGCGCTCGCCGACGCAGGCAAGATAGAGGAATATTCAAACACCCAAGCGCTCGAGGCGCTCTTTGAACAAATTGAAAAGGTATAAAACAAATAAACCCGACTGCGTTTTTGCAGTCGGGTTTTTATCATGCAATACCCTCTCGAAAAGGGTTTATTTTTCGGGCATGCCCCGTCTGTTCAACGGGCAGTCGGTATCAGTTCAGCTCGGCTGTTTTAGCAAAGCGTTTAACCGATTCAATAGCGTTTAAGCACAGCTGCTTGGTGGCGTAATGCTCGCCCAGGCACAACAGCTGTCCGTTGGCGGTATATACCTTAAAGATATAGTCTCCGTTGCGGGTAATCACCGCCCCGATATTGCCCCGTTCAATGTTGCTCTTGTGCGTTGCGATGCCGTTTTTCAAGCCCGCCATCGTGGAATATTCTTCACTCGTCAACAGCACCTGTCCGTTGGAAGCGCGCAGCTCAAAGTAGTAAGAAACTTGGTTTTCACCGTCCAAAATAATCTTTTTAGTCACCCATTTGCCCTTTTTGCTCGCATCGTAATGCTGTTCTGTGGGCGCCGTGGCTTCTTGGTAGGGCAGGTGAATGGTTTGTACGTCGTCGCTCAATACCGCCGTCTGCGCAAACCGTTGAATGGACTGAACTGCGCTCAGCGCCTGCGCGCGGGTGTTGTATTTTTCACCCTGCGTGAGCAACGCGCCTTGATTGGTTAAAAGCTTTACGATAAATTTTCCCTTTTTCGAAATGGAAATTTTAAAGTTTCCACGGGCGGCGTTGGCTTTGAAGGTCTCAATTCCCTGCGTGGCGCCCCGTAAGGTGGTGTAATCTTCACTCGTAATCAGCGATTCGCCGTTGGACGCCTTCAACTGGAAGTAGAACGCGCTGTCCGTTTCTTGTCCGTTATCGTCCACTACCGCCATTTTGCTGATCGTCCATTTGCCCGCATAGCCGGCTTTTACGGTTTTTTCCCCGCCTTGCGCTTGGTCGGGTTGCGTTGCGGTCAAGGAAATCTCTTCTTCGGGCTCAGGCTCAAGCTCTGGCTCAGGTTCAGGCTCGGGCTCGGGCTCGGGTTCAGTTTGGGGCTCAGGTTCAGGCTCGGGCTCGGGTTCGGGCTCGGGTTCAGTTTGGGGCTCGGGTTCTTCTTTAATCTCGGGCTCAACCTCAACTTCGGGCTCAGTTTCTTCAACGATCAACGCGTTCTCCTCAGCGGGTGCAGGTTCAGCCGTTGCAAGCATTTGGTTCTTCTTGGCGTTTTTGGTCGAAACAGCCAAAACAGAACAAATTACGATGATTGCCAACAGGCATGCGCCAACGATAATGAAAAAGAGTAAATTGTCCTGAACGTACTTTATTAATTCGTCCATAGAAAATGCGTTAAGAGCAAATAACATACGCAAAAAACCTCCTAAATATTGGGTAATAATCAATTTTGTTATAGATTATTATCTTACGGCTAACAGTTTAATATAAAAATACAAATAAGTCAATAGCAAAAAAATCTTTTTTATGCAAAATTTTGACTTTTTCAGAAAAATGCGTTACAATATTGGCATGAAACACGATATTATCATCATCGGCGGCGGCGCAAGCGGCATGCTCTGCGCCTTGACGCTGGTGCAAAACGGAATAGAGGACGTCGTCCTCGTCGAGCGTGGTGAGCGCTTGGGCAAAAAGCTCTCTGCCACGGGCAACGGTCAGGGAAATATTACCAACCAAAATTTATCCGTCGCTCATTATTTTTCGGACGACATCAAAAAGGTCGAACGTATCATAAAGGGCTTCGACAATCACGCGCTGCTTGACTTTTTCAAAAGCTTGGGCGGCATGTTTGAAGCGGACGAAAAGGGCAGAGTATACCCCACCTCCCGTCAGGCGTCTTCGCTCACCGATTTATTGCGCTTTGCCTTGGAGCGCGCAGGCGTACGGGTGCAAACGGGGTTTACCGCCGTTAAAATTTCCCGTCAGGCGGACGGATTTTCACTCACCTCGCAGGAGGGCGCCGCTTTGAAGGGTAAAACCGTGGTATTGGCGACGGGCGGCAAGGCGGCAAAAAATTTCGGCACGGACGGAACGGGCTATCTCCTGGCAAAGTCCTTGGGGCATACGCTCACGCCGCTCTATCCCGCTCTGGTGCAGTTAAAAACCCAAACGGCGCACATCAAGGGGTTAAAGGGTATTCGCTGCGAGGGGCTTTTGCGTGCGTACGACGGCGCAAAAGAACTAACCCATGCCCGAGGCGACGTGATATTTACCGATTACGGCGTCAGCGGCAACGCCGTCTTTTGGGCATCCTCGTATCTCACCGACGCGAAAAATCCTTCCGTTTCTTTGGAATTTCTGCCCGACGTCTCCAAGGACGAGCTGTTAAAACTACTTTCCCAAAAGGCAAAATTTTGCGCTGAGGAGCAAATTTTTGTCGGCATCGTCAACAACCAGCTGGGCAGAGCTATCTTAAAGCGCCTGCATTTGGAGAACGGAAAATTTTCGCTTGAAGGCGCGGTCAAGCTTTTAAAAAGTTTCACGCTCCCCGTTACGGGAACGCTCGGCTTCGACTATGCGCAGGTCACCAAGGGCGGCGTACCCATGTCCGAATTGAACGAGTGTTTGATGAGTAAAAAATGCAAGAATTTATACCTCTGCGGCGAAATTATCAACGTAGACGGCGAGTGTGGGGGCTATAACCTGCAATGGGCGTTCTCCTCGGGCGTTTGCGTTGCCAACGCCATTATAGCCGAGCGCAAAGGGGGGCGCGGGCATGATTGAAAAATTAACCGGCGTTCGCTTACCCGTGGGCGCAAGCGAAGAACAACTATTGGCGCTGGCGCAAAAGAAATTACACGCTCCCGTCCGGCATTTTAAAATTTTAAAAAAATCCCTCGACGCGCGGGATAAAAATAAATTGCAATGGATTTATACCGTTGAATTTTCTGAGCAAAAACAGTCGGAATCCGACCCGTTGGCACCGCTTGGTGAGGCGAAGGAGCGGAAAAAACAAATCCTCGTCGTCGGCGCAGGCCCTGCGGGGCTGTTTTGTGCCGTTCGGCTGCTGCAATGGGGCTTGTGCCCCCTCGTCGTCGAGCGTGGCGCGCCCGTCGAGGAGCGTGAACGTGACATACAAGCCTTTTTCGATACGGGCGTGCTCAACACCCAATCAAACGTCCAGTTCGGCGAGGGCGGCGCGGGCACGTTTTCGGACGGAAAGCTGAACACGCAGACCAACAGCCTTGAAAACGCCGAGGTGTTGCGCCTTTTCGTAGCATTCGGCGCGCCGCAAGAGATTGCATACCTCAACAAGCCGCATATCGGCAGCGACAATCTCAAAAAAGTAATTCAGAATATGCGCCGCTACATCCTCGCCCAAGGCGGTAAAATTGCCTTTCACACGGCGTTAATCGACGTAAACAAAACCCCCGACGGCAAGCTGAACGCGCACCTCTCCACGGGCGAAAAAATAGAGGCGGACGATATCGTTCTCGC
>JAFVZP010000019.1 GCA_017508105.1 Clostridia bacterium | reverse complement strand
GCTCGTATCCTTCGGTTGCGGCATCGACGCCATCACCACCGACGAGATGCGCTCCATTTTAGAAAATAACGGCAAGCTCTACACGCAAATCAAAATTGACGAAATCAATAACTTAGGCGTGGTAAAAATCCGTCTGCGCTCCATGCAGGCGGCAATCGAAGAACAGACGGCTGAAAAAGGAGGAAACGCGTAATGGCAACGACGGAAAACAACGTTAAAAAAACAGTGGACTTTACTGACGACTATCCCACCTTTCAACCCGAGATGAAGCACACGCATACCATCTTGATTCCGGACATGCTCCCGTATCATTTTGAAGTTTTGAAATACATCCTCATGCAGGAGGGGTATAAAATCGAGGTGCTCCACAACGATTCGAGGGCCGTCATCGACGAGGGGTTAAAGCACGTGCACAACGATACCTGCTTCCCCGCGCTCTGCGTTATCGGTCAGTATATCGACGCTTTGAAGAGCGGCAAGTACGACGTCGATCACACCGCCGTGCTCATCTCCCAAACGGGCGGCGGCTGCCGTGCGTCCAACTATTTGCCTTTAATCCGCAAGGCGCTCAAAGCAGAGTTCCCCCAAGTGCCCGTACTCTCCATCAATTTCTCGGGCTTGGAAAAGGGCAACGGCATACCCATGACCATACCTTTGCTCTTAAAAATGGCGTACGGTATCTTCTACGGCGACAATATCATGACGCTCTATAACCAAACCTTGCCCTACGAATTGGAGGCAGGTGCGGCACAAAAGGCGCGCCAAGAGGCAATTCAGCTCGTATACGACGCTTACGACAACAATACCTATAAAAAATACAAGCAAATCACCAAGCAGACCTTGGAAATTTTCAAAAAGGTAAAGCGCAGTCAGGAGCAAAAGGTCAAGGTGGGCGTGGTTGGCGAAATTTACGTCAAATACTCTCCCTTGGGCAACTCGCATTTGGAGGACTTTTTGCACGCCGAGGGCTGTGAAACGGTCATTCCGGGGCTCATGGACTTCGTGCTCTACTGCGTCGTCAACAACATCAACGACGGCAAGCTGTACGGCAGAAACTCTTTCCTGTATAATTTAGTGTATAAAATCGTCTACTTCGTCTTGCACAGAATGCAGAAGAACATCATCAAAATCTTCAAGCAGGACGGCACCTTCGAGCCTCTGCACGACTTCGAGCATCTTCGCCACTGTGCCGATAAGGTCATCAACCAGGGCGTTAAGATGGGCGAGGGCTGGTTAATCCCCGCCGAAATGGCGGCGCTCGCCGAAACGGGTACGGACAACATCGTCTGCGCGCAACCCTTCGGCTGTCTGCCCAACCACATCGCCGGCAAGGGTGTGGCAAGAACACTCAAAAATATGTACGTCAACGAGAACATCGTCCCCGTCGACTACGACCCTTCCGCCACCCGCGTCAATCAGGAAAACCGCATCAAGCTCATGCTTGCCACCGCACGCGAAAATCTCAAAAACAAACAAAAATAGAATCAAAAAATTTTTCCAAAAATTTTCAAAAAACTTATTGACATCGAGTATCGTTTATGATACAATAAAATTACAAAATAAAAAAGAGAGGTAAAATGATTATGGAATTGAAAGGCAGTAAAACCGAACAAAACTTAATGACTGCGTTTGCAGGCGAATCGCAGGCAAGAAATAAATATACCTACTATGCTTCCAAGGCAAAAAAGGACGGCTATCAACAGATTGCGGCGCTCTTTGAAGAGACTGCAAACAACGAAAAGGAGCACGCTAAAATTTGGTTCAAGCTCTTGCACGGCGGCGAAATTCCTTCCACCGAAGAAAATTTGGCCGACGCAGCAGCAGGCGAAAACTATGAGTGGACGGATATGTACGCCGAATTTGCCAAGGTAGCCAAGGAAGAGGGCTTTGACCACATTGCATTCCTCTTTGAAAAGGTTGCCGCCATTGAAAAAGAACACGAAGAGAGATATTTGAAGCTCCTCGCCAACGTAAAAGACGGCATCGTATTCTCCCGTGATGACGACAGAGTATGGCAATGCGCTAACTGCGGTCACGTGGTAATCGGCAAAAAGGCTCCCGAAATTTGCCCTGTATGCGCTCATCCCAAGGCATACTTTGAAATCAAGAAGGAAAACTATTAATTCACTTTATCGTAAAAACCCTATAATAAAATCCCCTTCGCTTAAAGGCGAAGGGGATTTTTATATTATCGTTATACTTTTTTCAACATTCTGAGCATGAGTTTATATCCGTCGGGGATATAGATGCCCGTTGCCTTGGCGTTGTCCTCGTCGTAAGCGGTTGCGCCGCAGCCCTGTTCCTCGTCCGAACGGTAAATGAGATAGGGCACGGGGTCGGAGGTATGCGTTTTAATGGCGATAGGCGTGGGGTGGTCGGGGCAGATGAGCATGGTAAAGGGCTCACCCATGTCCGAGAACTCGGCAATCAACGTCTTTACCACCACTTCGGAAATTTGTTCAATGGAGTAAATTTTTCTCTCGATGTCGCCGTGGTGTCCGCATTCGTCGGGTCCTTCCATGTGAATGTATACGAAGTCCAAACCGTCCTTTAACGCCTTTGCCGCCGCCTTGGCTTTTCCCAGGAAATCGGTGTCCCAGTTTCCCGTAATGTTCGGTACGTCAATCTGTTGCATATTCGCCAGAATACCGATGCCCTTAACCAAGTCCACTGCCGAAATAACGCCGCCCTTCAACCCGAATTTTTTCTCAAAATCGGCGAGCGCGGGCTTGGTGCCCTCGCCCCAAAGCCACATGGAGTTGGCGGGGTTCTTGCCCTCGGCAATGCGCTTTTGGTTCAAGGGGTGGTTTTTCAATAGTTCATAGGATTTTTTCATCAAGGCGAGGTATTTCTCGCCCAACACACCGCTGGGCAGATAGTCCTTGACGCATTTATCCGAAATATCGTGGGGTGGCGTGAGAGAAGTGCCCGTTACACCCTTATCCACCACCAGACAGTGGCGGTAGGAAATGCCGGGATAGAGGGTTAATTCCGCATCGTCCACGTACTCTTTCAAGTACTCAATCAGCACCCTTGCGTCCTCGGTGGAAATCTCGCCCGAAGAATAGTCGAGCATACGCTTATCCTCGTAGTTCTCCTCGTCGGAGAGCGTAACCAGGTTACAGCGCAGGGTAACGTCGGTGTCTTTGAGCTGTATGCCAATGGATACCGCCTCTAACGGCGAGCGGCCGGAGTAAAACTCCTTGGGGTTGAAGCCGAGCACGGACATATTGGCAACGTCGCTGCCGGGTTTCATGCCGTCGGGCACGGTTTTGCAAAGTCCCACCTCGCTCTTTTTCGCCAAAGCGTCGACGGTGGGCTTTTTGCTCGCTTGTAAAGTGGTTTTATCGCCGAGGGCGGGGATTTTATAATCCGCCATGCCGTCGCCGAGTACAACAACGTATTTCATTTATAGTTTACCTCTATTCAAAATTTATTTTCTTTTTATCCGTTTAAATCCCAGTTGATGGGGGGCATGCCTTGGTTTTGTAAATATTCGTTGGTTTTGGAAAAGGGCTTACTGCCGAAGAACCCGTTGTACGCCGACAGGGGCGAAGGGTGCGCACTCTCGATAATCAAGTGCTTGTTTTTGTCGATGAGTGGTTTTTTAGAGCGTGCATTTCCGCCCCAAAGAATGAACACTACGTTCTCCTTATTGTCGCTGATCAGCCGGATTACGTTGTCGGTAAACCAGCTCCAGCCGCATTTGGAATGAGAGTTTGCAACGTGCGCCCGCACGGTCAAAGAGGTGTTTAACAGCAACACGCCCTGCCTTGCCCATGCGCTTAAATCTCCGCTGTCCGAGGGGGGTATGCCCAAGTCGTTTTGCAATTCCCGATAGATATTGACCAACGACGGGGGCAGTTTTACGCCCTTTTGCACCGAAAAGCAAAGCCCGTGCGCCTGATTGGGCTCGTGATAGGGGTCCTGCCCGAGCAGAACAACTTTCAATTGATCTAACGGCGTATAACGGAAACAGTTATACAAATCGTACATATCGGGATATACGGTATAGTGCGAGTATTCGTGCTTTAAGAATTCCCGAATTTTCAAATATCGCTCGTCTGAAAAGAGTGGGGCAAGCAGCCCGTCCCAACCTCCGCCCAAGGGTTGCATTATAATTCCTCCAACACGGTTAAATAGGCGGCGCATTCCTGTAAGGCGCCCGCTAAATCGTGTTCTGCGCAGTTATCGCATTCGCCTTGCAGAGCGTTCGGCTCCGCCGCGCATTGTCTGGCTTGGGCAAATACGCCTTTCAAAAGGTCGAGTACGGCGTAATACTCCATATTTACCGTCAAAAGACAAAACCCCGTTCTGCTGCCCATGGGTCCGAAATAGAGAATATCCTTTTTTCTGTCCGAATTTTTCAACAGCGTGAAGATAATATGCTCTATGGAGTGCACTGCCTTGGGGGTGATATATTGGTCTTTGTTGGGCGTTTTAAACTGCAAATCCCAAACGGTAACGCCTTGGGTATGTCTGTTTTTGTGTAGCCCTTTGCTTCTGCCGTTGCAATTCGACGAAAAAGAGGGGGTACGGTTGAAGTTGTTTGCGTCCATGATGCGGTATGCTCCTTATAGCAATGCAAAAAGCCTGGGGAAATAGTCGTGCAGCTTTTCCAGCGCCCGTTCCTTATTGGCGTTGTACTGTTCAAAGGAAGAAACGTTTCCTGCTTTGTCTGAAATGGCTTTCCAAGCGTAAAAAGGCACTTGGGCAAAATATGCCACTTGCGCAATGGCGCCGCCTTCCATTTCCCGAATGTCTGCCTGCATATAGTCCTTAATGAGATGATAGTCGTCCACGTCGTCGTTGAACCTGTCGCCCGTGGCAAGCGCGCGCAAGGGCAATACTTCCTCAGGCAACGTGCAAAGAGAGAGATAATTATCTTCAAATCCGTCCAACGTGCCTATTTTTGTGTTGTTCAGGCCCGCCAAATCAAAGTCGTACTGCACGGCTTTTTCAATTTGGTATACGCTGGCAATCTCGGTGCTTTCATGAATGCCGCCCGCCACGCCGAAATTAATTAAAGTACGGGCATGGT
>JAFVZP010000018.1 GCA_017508105.1 Clostridia bacterium | reverse complement strand
TGAGGATAAGATTGCGGCGGACACCACGCTGTACACCGTGCTCACCACCATGGCCAAGCTCACGGCGCCTTACACGCCCTTTATGGCAGAACAGATGTACCAGAACTTAACGGTCAATTTCTATCCCGACGCGCCCAAGAGCGTGCATTTGTGCGCCTTCCCGCAGGCCGACGAGAGCTATATAGACAAAGCCCTCGAGGAGAGTATGGACCTGGCGGAAAAAGTAACCGTTCTAGGCAGAAGTGCCCGCAACGCCGGCAATTTAAAAATCCGTCAGCCTCTGTCCGAGCTGTACGTCGTTTCGGATAAGGAAATTGAGCTCGATGAAGAATTACAGGCAATCGTTCTTTCGGAATTGAACGTAAAATCCTATCAAAAAGCCGAGGATGCCGGCCGTTTTGTCACCTATACCTTAAAGCCGCAGCTCAAAACGCTGGGCAGAAAGTGCGGTAAAAAAATTCCCTTGCTCAATAAATTCCTTGCGGAATGCGATGCCAAAGCCGTGGTGGAAGCCGTTAAAAACGGCGGAAACTATAAAGTGGATTTAGAGGGTGAAGTAGAGCTGTTAGAGGAAGATTTACAAATCTTTACGGGCAGCGCCGAGGGATTCGTCAACGCCGCCGACGGCGGTATCAGCGTATATTTGAACACCACGCTCACCGAGCAGTTGGTCATGGAGGGCGTAGAGCGTGAGCTCGTGTCCAAAATTCAAACCATGCGCAAAGAGGCGGGCTTTGAAGTTGTTGACAGAATTTATATTTATTACACCGCCGAGGGTAAGGCGTTGACCGCCCTGCAAAACAAAAATTTCGCCGCCGACGTGCTCGCCAACGACGTTGTCGAGGGCAACCGCGAAGGCTACACCAAGGAATTGGACGTAAACGGCGACAAGGTAACTTTAACCGTCGTCAAGGCGTAAAAAACAAGAATAAATAGTATCATAAAAGTACGGTAAACGCTATATTTTGTGCTTGCCGTACTTTTTTGCCTTATAAATTGCTTTACAAAATTAAAAAAATCCGCTATAATTTAAATATTATGAGAATTGCGCAAAATTGGAAGGATTATTCCATCATTGCAACGGGCGACGGGTATAAATTGGAGCGTTGGAAGGACGTAGTGCTTTTGCGCCCCGACCCGCAGGTAATTTGGAAATCGCAGATAGATTTATTTGCTTACCCCGAATTAAACGCCTATTATAAACGCAGCGAAAAGGGCGGCGGCGGTTGGAAAATATTAAAGCCCATGCCCGAGGAATGGAAGGTATCCTACCGAAATTTACAATTTAAAATCAAGCCCATGGGCTTTAAGCACACGGGTCTGTTCCCCGAACAGGCGGTCAATTGGGATTACATGACTTCTTTAATCCAAAACGCCAAGCGTCCCGTCAAGGTATTAAACCTTTTCGCCTATACGGGGGGTGCTACGGTAGCCTGCGCCAAGGCGGGCGCCGAAGTGACGCACGTCGACGCCGCTAAGGGCATGGTTGAGCGCGCGGGGGAAAACGCCCGTCTTTCGGGCATTACTTCGGGCATTCGCTACATCGTGGACGACTGTAAAAAATTCGTACAGCGGGAAATTCGCCGGGGCAACCGTTACGACGCAATCATCATGGACCCGCCTTCCTACGGCAGGGGACCCAACGGAGAGATGTGGAAGATTGAAAGCGAGCTGTATCCCTTCGTTGAGCTGTGCGCCAAGGTGCTCTCGGATAAGCCCTTATTCTTTCTCATCAACAGCTATACCACGGGATTGCAGCCCATGGTTTTAAAAAATATTTTAACCCTGACCATGCAGAGTAGGCGTGGTACGGTGGACGCTTACGAGGTAGGCATTCAAACCGAGGAGGGCATCGCTCTGCCCTGTGGCGCAGGAGGTATTTTCGTCTATGAGTGAACAAAAGCAATTGAACGTGCAGGAAACCTACGGTTTTTCCGTTCTCTATGAGGACAATCATATCATCGTGGTCTTAAAGGAGCAGAACGTCGCTTCCTGTCCCGACGAGAGCAAGGACGACAACCTCTTGGACATGATTAAACGGTATTTAAAGACCGAATACAATAAGCCGGGCAACGTATACGTCGGCTTGGTGCACCGCTTGGACAGACCTACGGGCGGGGTCATGGTATACGCCAAGACGTCCAAGGCGGCGGCAAGACTTTCGGACGGATTGCAGCACGGCGATTTTGAAAAGAAGTACATCACCGTTCTGTGCGGCGTCTTTGACACCGAGAGGGGTACTTTAACCAATTATCTCAAAAAGAACACCGTCAATAACATGGTGTATATCTGCACGCAGGGCGACGAGGGCGCAAGGCTGGCGTCCCTGGATTACAAGGTGCTCGAAACCAAGGATAAATATACCTTGGCACAGGTCATGCTGCACACGGGCAGAAGTCATCAGATTCGCGTGCAGATGGCGGGCGTCTCCCATCCCGTATTCGGGGATATGCGCTACGGCGGCCCCACGGCGCAAAAGGGCAAGCTGGCGCTCTGGGCGTATTCTTTGAGCTTTACACACCCCGTTTTGAAGGAGAGAATGCGCTTTGTCGCACCTCCGCCCGAGGACGGAGTGCCCTGGAAGAATTTCGACTTATCTCTTTTGGGAAAAATGAAATAAAAAATAAGGCAAAAATTTGCAAAATATTGAGATAAGTGAAAAAAAACAATAAAATGCGATTGACAAATTTTCGGATACATAGTAAAATAGTTTTTGTATCTTTGAAATATTAAAAATATACAATGTCCTTTACGGAGTAAAAGTAATGAACACTACAAAATTAAAAAAAGCAACACTCATCACAGCATCCGCAGTACTCGCCGCTTCCTTGGTAGGCGTTTGCGCAACGACCTTGCACGCTTCCGCAGCTACGTATAAGCCCGAAAACATCTTCCGCACCGAAACCAACGCTTCGGTTAAAGCGGACGGTAGCTTCGTGGAATTTTCCTTTGAAGGCAACACGAAAAATGCGGTAAGCTTCAACCGTGACCTGGCATACCAATGGTATACCGCTGTGGATACGGCGGAATATTTCTCCACCGAATTCTCCTTCGGTACGGTTGCGTTTGAAACCTTCACGGTTACCTTGCAATCGGCTGAAAACAGCAAGAGTGCCGAGGGCGTAACGCAAAACCAAGTGGTATTCTTCAATGAAAGCGGTTCTTATTCGGTTGCCGTTCGCAACAACGACGACAGAGATAAAGAGGACGATGAGCTGACCAAAACCTCGGTTGCCTCTCTCTCCGGCGACGTAAAAATCGCTTTGGGTGCCGATGCCGATTCGGGTGAATACGCCGTAACCGTCAGCGTTGGCGGAACCACCGTTGTCACCGATACGTTTACCAACATCCGCGGTGCATATGCAGAATATACTGCTTCCAAAATCATTCCTTTGTCCTTCACGGCAGCTATGCCCGCTCAAAGCACCGACAAGCAGACCGTATCCTTAAAGAGCATCAACGGTCAGAGCTTTGCCTTGACAAACGGTCAGATTACCGACAACGCTCATCCCGTATTGGTCGTTGACGATGACGTAAAGAGCTTTATCTTGGGCATCAAGCTCATGGACTTGTCTTACGACGTCATTGACGTGCTCGATACCAGCGTTACCAAGACGGTTCAGTATTATCAGTACAATCCCGCCGATGCCGCTGCGAACAGAGAATACGAGGATTTGAAGAGCGATACGATTATCAAGCATAAGTATACCTACTCCGAATCCAACCCCGAGGAATACGTTTCGGTTAAAATCGGCGTCAAGGACGACACGATGACCGAGGCAAAAGACTATATGCTCGAATGGTACTGCACCGACCGTGATACCACGAGCGGTATGATCAAGGTTATTTTCGATAACCAAGCTCCCGCTTTTGTAGCGAGTGAGGTTGCCGCATATCAGACCGCTGTTACCGAAGCGGCAGAGGATATGCCTGCAGGTAGCGGTTATTCCTTCTATCTCCCTTCGTTGGAAGATTTGATTCAGGACGCTAACTCCTCGTATACGAGCTTGTCTTTCACTATCTATTACAGAACCAACAATAACGACAGTGCAACTGCCGCAAGAAAATTCGACAATCTCTCCATTCCCGTTAGCACCACGGGCGAATACCGTTTCAAGGTGGTCGCTTCTGATAAGCAGGGTAATACCGCAAAATATAACTATAACGGCGATATGGTAGAGCCGAACGAGAATAACGTTTGGAAAATTGATGAAATTCCTTATTTCACCTTCAGAGTTGAAAATAAGGGTCTTGAAATCGAAGACGTTAAGAAGTTGGACGAAGCCTTTATTTACAGCGAATTTACCGTTGCAGATTTCACCATCAAGGGCTTGATTGAAGATCGCCAATATCAGCTCTATTACCTCGACGGAATTTCCGCTGCACAGCTGTCCTACGATAAGATCATCGAAATTGCCAACCAGAATCTTGACGACGACGCATTCAAAGCCAAATTGATTGAAGAATCGGGCGTTGCAGCCAATAGCGTAACTCTCCGTGCTATCAACGAGTACAACGGCAAGGGTCCTACGGACGACGGCGACGAAGGTTGGGCAGAGCACGACAACCGTTACAACTGGCGTTCGACGACCATGAAGCTCACCCCTCAGGAAAGCGGTTATTACATCGTGCGCGTAAAGGCAATTGATGAGGATGCCATCAGTACGGTTTACTCTTATCAGGTTATATACGCTGAAAGCGAAGTAGACGTCAACGTCGGTGAAACCTACTGGCTTGAAAACAACGTAACCACCGTTGTATTCATTGTTATTGCCGCTGTTGCCGCTATCGCATTGCTCGCCGTTTGGATTTTCATGCCCTCCAAGGAAACGGCTGAGGAAGGCGAAACCAAGAATTCGGCAGGCGCACTCTCCGAAAGAAGAAAAAAAAGATAAAAAATAATCGTTAGCGATTGATAATTTCAAAAAACTGCCTTTTATGGGCAGTTTTTTGCTTTTATACGGGTGGTATATTTTAATTTTTTGCGTCATTCTTTATAGTATGAATCTTTCGCAAGTTAAAAACGGTGAATACGCCACAATTATTCAAATTAACACAGAAGAAAGCGTTAAACAACGCTTAAAAATGCTCAACGTGTGCCCAAACGCCAAGGTGCAGGTGGTCAAGCGTTCGCTCTTTAAAAGCAGCTTGCTGTTGGAAGTCAACGGCGTTCGTTTGGGATTGCGGCGGGAAATTGCCGAACAAATTAAAGTGCTCCGTCTGTATATATGAGAGAAATTATCTTCGTCGGCAATCCAAATGCCGGTAAAAGCACGCTGTTCAACGCTTTAACGGGCGCGCACGCGCACACGGGGAATTGGCACGGCGTAACGGTGGGAGCCACCTCTAAGCTCGTAAAAAAGGAAAATCAAGCGTTTTTATACACGGATTTGCCGGGTATATACGCTTTAACGGGCTATTCCATGGAAGAAATGCACGCCATACGTTACATACAAGAAAAAAATAATTGTCTGTTGGTCAACGTCGTAGACGTCAGAACACTCTCCCGTTCCTTGGAATTAACCAAATCACTCGTACGTACGGGAGTGCCCGTGATTGTGGCTTTGACCATGTGCAAACGCTTTCAAAAACAGGGCGGAACAATCGACGTTAGCGCTTTAAGCCAAGCGTTGGGCGTACCCGTCTGCGCCGTAGACGCCTTTTCCAAGTCGGACGTAGTACGCTTCAATCAAATTATACAAAAAAGCCGATTGCCTTTCCCAAAAACGGGCGCGCTTGACGGTTTTTCATTGAAGGGTATCTACACGCCTCAAATACGCAAAGAAAGCCTCGTTGAAAGCATTTGTTACAACCGCTTTGCCTGTATACCCATATTCCTTCTTTTGACGTTTGCTGTATTTTTTTTGACCTTTGGCGAGTGTATGCCGGGGACGCTTTGTAAAAATTTTTTAGAAGAGCTAATTTGCGAACGCTTGACGGCGTTTGTGGCAAATTACCTTCAAACGCCTGCCGTATGCGCCCTGGTATGCGACGGATTTTTGCGTTCTGCAGGCAGTGTGCTCGGCTTTTTACCGCAAATTGCCATACTGTATTCATTTTTACTCTTTTTAGAGGAGAGCGGATTTATGAGCGCATTGGCGTTCACGGCAGACGGCGTATTCTCCAAATTGGGCTTAAACGGTAGGGCGGTGTTTTGTATTCTGCTCGGCTTTGGGTGTACGGCACAATCCATACTCTCCACCCGCGGTTTTGAAAAAAAATCCATGCAGGAAAGAACCATTCTCGCCCTGCCGTATATCTCCTGCTCTGCAAAGCTCCCCGTCTACGTCACGTTGCTCTCGTCCTTTTTTGAAAATCCCTTTCTCGCCGTCGTCGGGCTGTACGGCTTGGGCGTCGTCATTTCACTTGGGATATTCGTGTTGCAAAGCAGGGGAGAGATGCAAAATTTTATCTTAGAGCTACCAGAAATGCAGCTTCCGAATATAAAATTTTTCTTAAAAACCTTGCGCTTTCGCTTAAAACAGTTTATAATAAAGATAGTAACCGTCGTGACGGCGTTCACGCTCGCCGTTTGGTTTCTCTCGTCCTTTAACTTTCAGTTTTCCTACGTGCCGATGCAACAAAGTATACTCGCCCATCTTTGCGAGGGCTTGAAATACGTATTCTATCCCATCGGCGTGTACGATTGGCAGACGGCGTTTGCGCTGCTTAGCGGATTGATTGCCAAGGAAAATGTCGCGGGACTTTTGGGGCTGTTTTATCCCCAAGGCTTTGCCTTTTCATCGCATACGGCGCTTGCGCTTGCCGTATTCATTTTGCTCTGCTCGCCGTGTATCTCGGCAATCGCCGCATCGGCAAGGGAAATCGGTTGGAAAAAATCGCTGTTCAACGCTTTGTTTCAAACGGTAACGGCGGTATTTGCTTCCTATGTTACCTATTACGTTTTGCAAGCGCATGTGCTGATTTTAGGCGTATTACTCTTACTTTTTATACTGTTCATCATCAAGAGGATTTGTTTTGAAAGAATTTACCGTAGAAAGTCCGTCCAACTTAAAGACGTTCACCGATAACACCTATCCGCAGGGCTCGTTTTACTTCAACGCTCTGTTGAAAAAGAAGGATATTCGGGTAAACGGCGTCAAGGTCGATAAAAACGTTGCGCTCCAAAAAGGGGATACCGTCGCTTACTACACCACGCCCTTGCAAGAGGCAAAACCGGCGTTTTATCCCGTGTTCGAGGATGAAAATATTCTCGTCGTCGACAAAGAGAGCGGCGTCAACGCCGAGGCGCTGTTTTTCACGCTCTCCACAAATAAAGAATGTTATTTTATCCACCGTCTGGACAGAAACACCCAAGGACTGATGATTTTTGCCAAAAATAAAATTTCCGAAGCCGAGCTTTTGCAGGCGTTCAAGGATAGAAGTATCGATAAAATCTATCATGCCGTCTGTATCGGTCAATTCAAAAAAGAAAAGGGCATTTTAGAGGCGTATTTGAAAAAAGACGCGCATGCTTCCTCGGTGCAAGTTTCTCAAAATTCCAAAGACGGTGTAAAAATTATCACCGAATACCGTCTGTTAAAACGGGAGAAGGGGCTGAATTATCTCGAAGTTACCCTACATACGGGAAAAACCCATCAAATCCGTGCGCATTTGGCGCACGTCGGCTGTCCGATATTGGGCGACACCAAGTACGGCGACGCCACCGCCAACCGTCAATACAATCGCACCCGTCAATGCCTCGTTGCCAAGCGACTCGTATTGCATACCTCGGGCGCGCTTGCTTATCTGAACGGCAGAGAATTCCTTTCCAATTTCAACTGTAAATGATTGCCTTCGGGCACGCCGTCTGTGAAAGGACGGTATAAGGGTTATAGCGATGAAACAGATTGTTAAAATTGAAAATTTGCATTGCGCCGCCTGCGCCATGGAGTTGCAGGAGGAGCTTGAAAAAATTGAGGGCGTCAACGAAGTATCGGTAGATTTTATTACCCAGAGCATCGCCGTGGACGTTATAAACCAAGAGGTCTTGCGCAAGGTAATCAAAAAAGCCGGTCGGTTTGAAAAGGTAAGGGTGCTAAACGGCGAGCAAATTGCCCCTAAAAAGCTCAGCCATATGCAAGAACTTTTGCCCATTTTTCTTGCCACAATCCTACTTACTGTGGGAATCTTGCTGGAAAACTGGTTTGTAAAAGATGTTTTTGGGGAAATTCTTCTCTACGCTGTCTATATCGGCGCCTATCTCGTTGTGGGCTATCCCGTACTCCTTTCAACAGCCAAAAATATCGTCAAGGGCAAGATATTCGACGAAAACTTTTTAATGACCGTGGCGTCAATCGGCGCCTTCGTTTTGGGCGAATGCAGCGAGGGCGTACTGGTCATGCTTTTATATCAACTCGGTGAATTTTTACAACGGCTGGCCGTCAATTCTTCCCGTCGTTCAATTGCCGATTTGATGGATTTAAAGAGTGAGTTTGCCACGCTGATAAAAGACGGCGAACAAATACAGGTTGCGCCCGAAGCCCTTGCTGTCGGCGATATATTCCTGGTTAAAGCCGGTGAAAAAATTTCCGTAGACGGCGTTATTGTTGAAGGTGAGAGCGCCCTGGACGTAAAGTCCTTGACGGGCGAACCCTTGCCAAAGTACGTGAAAACGGGTGACGAAGTGCTTTCGGGCGCCATCAACCAAAACGGAAATCTATATATCAGGGTTTTGCGAGCCTATGAAAACAGCGCCGTGGCAAAAATTTTAGACCTTGTGGAAAACGCCTCGGCAAAGAAAGCCGAGCCTGAAAAATTTATTTCAAAATTCGCTAAAATTTACACGCCCGTCGTGTGCTTGATCGCTCTTTGTATTGCCGTTGTCCCGCCGATAGCAATCGGTCTTTCAGGCGAGGGCTTTGCCTTTGCGGACTGGATTATCCGCGCTCTCTCCCTGCTCGTCATTTCCTGTCCGTGCGCGCTCATCATTTCGGTACCGCTCACCTATTTCGGCGGCATCGGAGCGGCAGCGCGCTACGGTATCTTAATCAAGGGCGCAACCTATCTCGACAAGCTTACCAAGGTCAAGATTGCCGCCTTCGACAAGACGGGCACGCTCACCGAGGGTAATTTCAAAATCGTAAACGTAAGCGGTCACAGCCAAACCCTGCCAATTGCCGCCGCTGCCGAGCACGCATCCTCGCACCCCTTGGCAAAGCCGTTTGAAAGCGTTTTAACGCCGTATATCGCCACGGACGCGGTGGAAACAGCGGGCAAGGGAATATCGTGTAAAATCGACGGTCAGGCTGTATTAGTTGGCAGTGCGTCGTTTTTAGAGGAAAATTGTGTGAATGTTCCGCAGATAGACAGCCTTTCTGCCGTCATATACGTCGCAAAAGACGGTGAATTTTTAGGCTATATCGAAATTGACGACGCAATCAAAGAGGAAGCGAGTGCGGCGCTCGCTGAAATAAAAGCATTGGGTATATCCAAGCGAGTTGTACTGACGGGTGATAAGGCGCTGCGCGCGGAAACAATTGCCCAGCGCTTGGGCGGAATTGACAAAACGTACGCCGAGCTGTTGCCCGATGAAAAACTGTTGACCTTGCAAAAGCTGCAAGAGGAGGACAACGTATTATACGTTGGCGACGGCATCAACGACGCGCCCGTCATGGCGCAAGCCGACTGTGCCTTTTCCATGGGTAAGCTCGGCAGCGCCGTTGCCATTGAAGCGTCCGATTTCGTTCTGATTTCCGACGATCTTTGCGCCATTCCCAAGGCGGTAAAAATTGCCAAAAAGACCAATCGGTTGGTCGTGGAAAATATCGCATTCTCCATTCTCGCCAAGGTAATTTTAATGGTTTTGGCGCTGTGCGGCGTGCTACCGCTCTTTGTTGCCGTATTCGGCGACGTCGGCGTCATGCTCATTGCCGTACTCAACGCCATGCGTATGCGCTTGCCGTTAGAAAAAAATAAATAATTTTTAAAATAACAAAAAAATCCTATTATACACACCGAAAATATGCTATAATATTTTCAGAAAATCATTTTCAAGGGGAGAATTATGTTAAAACAACGCATCGATGCCGCAATGGGGCGCATCAAAGCCGATATCGTGCTCAAAAACGGACAGTTCGTCAACGTACTCAACGGAACGATCGAACGGGCGGATATCGCCGTTCACGGGGACAGAATTGTGGGTATCGGTCAATACGAGGGCGTTCAGGAATACGACGTTTCGGGTATGACCGTATTGCCCGGTTATATCGACGGGCACGTGCATATCGAAAGCTCCCAGCTTTCACCCGAGGAGTTTGCATCCCTCGTTGTACCCAGAGGTACGACCACCGTTATTGCCGACCCGCACGAAATTACCAACGTATGCGGAATGAACGGGGTGGAATACATCGTTCAAGCCTCTAAAAACGTACCGTTGGACGTCAAGGTGCAGCTTCCTTCCTGCGTGCCTGCTACGCCCTTTGAAACAAGCGGCGCCGTATTGCAAGGTGAGGATATTGCCCAAAACATCGTGCGAGAGGACGTATTCGGCTTGGGTGAGTTTATGAACTATCCCGGAGTAATTTATGCCGACGGTGACGTAATGCAAAAGCTCTCCTCGGCAAGCGATTGCGGTAAAATCATCGACGGACACGCTCCTATGCTGACGGATAAGGAATTAAACGGGTATCTCTGCGGCGGTATCTCCACCGACCACGAGTGCATCACACCCGAGGAAATTGCCGAAAAGGTAGGCAGAGGGCTATACTGTCATCTACGTCACGGTTCGTCCACCAGAAATTTAGTTTCCAACTCCAAAGCGGTCAACGAGATGAACTTGCGCCGTTTTATTATTTGTACGGACGACAGACATGCCGCCGACTTAATGAAGGAGGGGCATTTGGACGATGCGCTCCGCCGCTTGGTGAAGCACGATTTCAATGCAGTTTGGGCGGTCATCATGGCCACCATTAACAACGCCGAGTGCTATAAATTACCTTGGCGTGGTGTCATTGCACCCAACTATTTTGCCGATCTCGTCGTAGTGGACAATCTTCAAAATTTTAATGCTAAATACGTATTTAAAGACGGAAAATTGGTAGCAAAGGACGGAAAAGCGCTGTTTGACACATCCAAGCGCTATCTACCCGAAAACGTATTAAACACCGTGCATTTGAAAAAAATGCAGGCAGACGATTTTAAGCTGCCGCTCAAGGGTAAAAAAGCCAAGGTCATTCGCATCTTTCCCGACAATATTG
>JAFVZP010000017.1 GCA_017508105.1 Clostridia bacterium | reverse complement strand
GGAAAATATGCTGCAAATCAGCCGTTTGAAGGAGAGCTTGAAAAACGTACCCTTGAAATTTATGATTTACATCGACGATTTATCGCTGAGCGCGGGCGACGAGAGAATTTCCTCGCTCAAAGCCGCTTTGGAGGGCTGCAGCGAAGGTCATACCGAAAACGCCATGATCGTTGCGACGTCCAACCGTCGGCATCTCATCGACGAAAAATTCTCTCAACGGCAGGACAGCGTACACGCCGGTGACAGCATGCAGGAAGAGCTTTCACTCTCCGACCGATTTGGAATTTCGGTGCTGTTTACGTCGACGAATAAGGCGCAATACCTCTCCATCGTCGACCAGCTCGCGCGGGATATGCACCTAACCATGCCCGAACCCGAGCTGCACTTACTAGCCGAACGCTGGGCGATTGTCAAGGGCGGACGCTCGCCAAGACGCGCCAAGCAATTTGTCAACCTAGCCTATTCTCTGACGTCGAAGGGTATGCCCGTGGTCTTTTGACGGGGGCGTTTGCCTTCCCCGCCGAGCTTTAATAAGAGCTGTTTGGCGAGATAATAAATATCCCCTGCGCCCAAAAACAGTACGGTATCTCCCCCTTTTACCGATTTTTTAATAAAAATTTCCAATTCCCTTGTGCTTTCGGCATATAGGGAATTTTCACATTTTTTATGCAGCTCGTAGGCGCTCCCCTCCCGTTGATACGCCTCTCTCGCGGGGTAGGTTTTATAGATAATCAAGTGATGCGCCTTGGATAAAGCCTTGACGAATTCGTCCATTAAAAATTTGGTTCTGGAATAAGTGTGCGGTTGAAAAATTATGAACAAATTGCCCTTTTTGCGCCGTTTTGCAAGCTCCAATACCTTTTCTATCTCGGCGGGATGATGGGCGTAATCGCAAAAGAACTCCGCCGAGGCGTATGCGCCTATCTTTTCAAAACGCCGCTTGACGCCCGTGAAGGAGTGCAAGCCCTTGACGATGCTCTTGACGTCTAAATCCAAGCAGCGCATGGCAGCCACACTTGCGAGAGCGTTGTAGATATGAAACGCCCCCACCGCCTGCAAGCGAATGCGACAGAGCTTTTTGCCCCGTTCCAACACCGTGAAGGCGTAACGCTCGCCCGATTCCTTGACGGATACGGCAACGTAATCGCAATTTCGGTTGCGGATACCAAACGTCGTGGCGTTTTCGGGCAGGAGTACGTTTTCGTCGTCGCCGTTGACCACGCTGCGCTCGGCGCTCAAAGCGTAGCGGTAGAAGGTCTGTTTCAACTCGTCGAAATTGTGATAACATTCCAAATGGTCCCTGTCGCAGTTGAGCCACACGGCGATACGGACTTCGGAGAGCGCAAGCAGATTTTTTTTATATTCGCACGCCTCGGTGACAAATACCTGTTGACCGCAGGTATAGAAATTATCCAAAAGCTCGTCGCTACCGCCGATATGCGCCGTAAAGGGCAAGCCGCTTGCATATAAAATATGCGAGCACATTGCCGTTGCCGAGGTTTTGCCGTGGCTGCCCGCCACTGCAATGACAGCGTTAAACTCCTTTGCCACGGCGTTTAAAAGCTGCATGCGGGAAACGCAGGGTATCCCCCTGTTTTTTGCCTCTGTCAGTTCGGAATTGTCCTTGGAAATCGCATCGGTGTATACCACCGTCTGTACCCCTTCGGGCAGACATAATTGATGGCCGATTTGCACCAAAACGCCCATACTTTCCAAGTGCGTGATTTGCTCGTTGACGGCGATATCGCTGCCGCTGACAATATAATTTCGGCTATGTAAAAATTTGGCGAGCGAGCTCATGCTGATGCCGCCGATGCCGAGAAAGTGGATTCGATTGCCTTGTAACACGTTCTTTAAATTCATACTGTCTATATTTTATGAGAAAACAAGGCGAAATATGGAAAAAATTTGTATTTTTAAGCAAAATTTTTTCAAAAAGGTATTGAAATTTTTGAGAATATGTTGTAATATATAGTCACTAACAATTTGATAAGGTGGTTTTACTTATGAACATTACAGACGTACGTATCAGACTTGCGCAACGGGAAGACAGCAAACTGCGGGCGGTTGCCTCCATTACCATTGACGATTGCTTCGTCATTCACGATATCAAGGTAATTGAAGGAACCGAATCCCCCTTTATCGCCATGCCCAGCAGAAAGACGGGCGAGGGCGAATATAAGGATATTGCGCACCCGTTGAATACCGAAACCAGAGAACAGCTCAAAAATCTCGTGCTTTCGGCGTACCAAGCAGAACTCAATCGTTAAAAATTAAAAAACATAAACGCCGTCGGAATATCCGACGGCGTTGTTTTTATTGTTTTAATTATTCCCACTCGATGGTAGCGGGTGCTTTGGGGCTTAAATCGTAGAGCACACGGCATACGCCCGAAACTTCAGCCAAAATTCTGTCCGTAATCTTCTTTAAAACCGCCCAATCCAATTCGGGAACGGTGGCGCTCATGGCGTCTACGGTGTTGACGGCGCGAATGATTACCGGCCAATCGAATACACGCTTGCCCTCTCTTACGCCCGTGGAACGGAAATCGGGTACGACGGTGAAGTATTGCCATACCTTGCCCGAAAGGCCTGCTTTATCGAACTCCTCTCTCAAAATGGCGTCCGATTCACGCAGTGCGTGCAAACGGTCTTTGGTAATAGCGCCCAAACAGCGCACGCCCAAGCCGGGGCCGGGGAAGGGTTGGCGTTCGACCATGCCGTAAGGCAAGCCCAAGGCGTGACCGACCACTCTGACCTCGTCTTTATATAAGAGCTTGACGGGTTCTACCAATTCAAACTGCAAATCCTCGGGCAGACCGCCGACGTTGTGGTGGGCTTTTACGCCGTCGCTCTCTAAAATGTCGGGATAGATGGTGCCCTGCGCCAAGAAATGCACGTCCTCTAACTTTCTTGCCTCTTCTTCAAAGATGCGAATGAACTCCGCGCCGATGATTTTACGCTTTTTTTCAGGCTCTTCCACACCGGCGAGCTTTTCAAGGTAACGGTCGGTAGCGTCGATATAGATGAGGTTTGCGTCGAGCTGTTCTTTGAACACCTCGATGACCTGTTCGCTTTCGCCCTTACGCATCAGACCGTGGTTGACGTGTACACACACGAGCTGTTTGCCGATTGCCTTTACGAGCAGAGCGGC
>JAFVZP010000016.1 GCA_017508105.1 Clostridia bacterium | reverse complement strand
CGGTATTGCAAAAAAATATCTCGAGCTGTTCTGCAAAAAGAGCAACACCGAACGGCAATACGTTGAAAAATGGATGCCCATCGTTGCCGCTTCGCAGTCGGTTAAGGGAAATGCAGAGGAGCGGGAATTCCTGCTCTCTTGGGTACAAGTCGTGGACTACGAATAAGGCTTGAAGGGCTGTTCCTTAACAATTACACCATCGTATAACGCTCCGCAGTAACCGCTGCGGAGCGTTTTTATATTCTTCACCCGACTGCAGCGCAAGCAAATTGCGGCAGGATTGGAAGGGGTTGAGAAAAGGGCGCATATTTTGGGATTATTCGGCGGAAGTGGAAGATTTTTGCCGTTGATTTTTGGCATAAAGCTATGGCATAATGGGGTTGTAAATTTTTTTATTTCAAAAGGAGAAAGTATGACCAAACGTAAATTAAAGCTTCTTGCCCTATCGCTATGCTCGCTGCTCGCGCTCGGCAGCCTTGCCGCCTGCAACGTAAACCAAAACCACGAAAGCGATTTACCCGCAAACAGCGAGAGCACCATGCCCGAGCTCAATCCGCCCATACAGGCGCCCATGCCCGAGCCTGAACCGCCGACAGAGGCACCCATGCCCGAGGTTAAGCCTGCACCCGAGCCCGTTGTCAATAAAGTGAAATACATAAAAATTCAGACCGACGGCCTGAACGTGAGAAGCAAGGCCTCGACCTCTGCAACCGTGTTGGGGCAAGTGGATTCGGACGTGAGCATGCAATACCTCGGCACGGCGAACGGGTTTTATAAGACCTATTACAAGAACCAAATTGCCTACGTTTCGGCAAAAAGCAGTTATACCAAGCTGTTTGAGATGGAAGAAGACGAGGGATATATTGAGGATATTATCGAGGAAGGCACCAAGCTCATCGGCACGCTGTACGTCTACGGGGCAGTGCGCTACCACAACGGAAAGGGCGTGAAGCTGAGCGGATTTACCGTCAAAAAATTCGACTGCTCCTCTTTGATGCAGTACATATTCTATATGGGCAACGGCACGTTGCTGCAAGTGAATACCCGTACGCAGATTTATCAGGGCGAGTCGGTACAAAAAAGTCAACTCAAGCGCGGCGACTTGATGTTCTTCACAAACGATTCCAGGCGCCATAAGACGGGCGTGGAGCGCGTGGGGCACGTGGCGCTGTATTTGGGGGACAACCTCATTTTGCACACCGCGTCCGACTACTGTAAGATTGAACAGATTTCCGCAAAGCGCTGGAAGGACTTTTTGGAAGCAAAGCGCATGCCCAAGGCTTAGCGGCATAAACAGTGCGCACTTGCCCATACCCTCTCATAACACAAAGAGTAAAATAAAACCCAATTTTCCCCCGCTTGACAAAGCGGGGGAAAAGCGTTATACTATGCGTATGAAGATAATCACGGACGTACACACCCATACAACCT
Source organism: Clostridia bacterium (assembly GCA_017508105.1). Lineage (GTDB taxonomy): Bacteria > Bacillota > Clostridia > Christensenellales > Borkfalkiaceae > RGIG4074. The sequence goes on along the minus strand of JAFVZP010000016.1, from coordinate 13,257 downwards.
TTTCCGCCGACGGCATCGACGATATTTACACCATGCTTGCCCGCGCAAAGCAAATTCCCCTTGCCTTTTGGGGCATCAGCGAGCATTTCGACTACGATTATTTGGCGGATAATATCACCATTCACGGCAAACCCATTCCCTATACCGATGCCGAGGCATATTTTACCGCCGCACGGGCGATACAGTCCCAATGCCAGGACGTGCGCGTTTTGGTGGGCGCAGAGTGCGGTTTTTCGCGCAATCAACGGGCAAAAGACATGTACCATGCCCTGATTGAACGCTATAAACCCGACTTCATCGTCAACAGCGTGCACACACAAGGGGCGTACGATTATTACGAAGCCGCCGCCTTTGCCGATAAGGACAAGCACACCGCTTACAAGGAGTATCTTTGCCTGGTGCGGGAGAGCTTGGACGTGGACTACGACTACGATATCGTGGGGCATCTGGGCTACCCCACGAGATTTGCGCCCTATGCGGATAAAACGCTCGATTACGCAGAGTTTGCGCACGAGCTGGACGATATTTTAACCGCCATTATCGCCAAGGGCAAAATTTTGGAGCTGAACAGCTCGGTTAAGGGCTTATCTACCCCCTGCCTGCCCTTTCCGCAAATTGTAGAGCGGTATTTTTCGCTGGGCGGAAGGAAGGTTTCCTTTGCCTCGGACGCACACGGGGCGGAGCGCCTCGCCGACGGACGGGAAAAAGTCGTCGATTTATTGAAAACAATCGGCTTTACGCATATCACCGTACCCTGCCAAGGCAAGCATTACGAACAAAAAATTTAAACAAAAAGCAGAATTTTGGGCGTAAATTCCCCAAAGAATGGACGTATAATATTTAAAAACACTATTGACATTCTTAAAAAGATGTGATAAAATATAAAAAATTGTCGGTTATATTATATAATATAACCAATAACGATGCGAGGTAACAGTATGGCATGGCAAAATGATGAATACAGCCAATTCGACGATTATGAGAATGAATATGACGATTACGACGGCCAATACGAGGACGACGAGGACGAGGGCGAAGACGAAAGTCAATCGAACGCGCAGCAGCCCGTCGTTACCTATTACGTCGCTCCGCCCGCGCAAAACGGCAAGCAGCAAGCTGTAAAACCGCAGGTTGTAAATGTTCCCGCGAAGGGTGCACCCACCGTTAAAACCAAGGTAAAAGAGGTTGCCAAGACTAAGGTGGTGAAGCAGGTCGTGCAGGCGCCGCCCAAGGTACAAACCAAATATAAGACCAAGGTCGTGCAGGCGCCACCCAAAATTCAGACAAAATATAAAACCAGAGTGGTTCGCGAGCCCGCAAAGACCAAAGTAATATATAAAACCCGCTCGACTACGGGCATTTTTGCCATGGTTTTATCCTTTATTTTCGGCATTATCTTTACGGTTGCCGGAGTGTTTGGCGGCGCTTTCTTCGTTGCTAAATACATGAAGATTAAAGACATCTCCCAAGTCATCGGCATAGACTATACCAAGTATCTGAACGAAGCATACGGCAACGCTACCATTTACGGCGCATTGGATAAGGTGCAGGAAATTGCCCAAAAGGCGCAAAACCAGACGCTGTGCCTGAATGATTTTGCTCAATACTCCCCCCAAATACATACCCAAGTGCAAAAAATAGCCGATAAGCTGGAAGAATTAACGGGCGTAGTTTTGCAGGTGGACGGCGATAACGGCTTGATGGCAACCCCCATCAGCGGCATCACTGCCTTTGCAAAGCGCACCGCCGGCGACACCGTCGTGATCGACGTATTGGAAAAAGTCCACCTCGGCATAGATTTGAACGATCCCCTGTTTGCCTGCGTACTCTACCCCGCTCTGCTCGATGAGGAGGGCAACGCCGTGGAACAAGACGGAAAGATCGTTCGGGATACCGAAAACCCCCGCACGCTCAGACAGATTCGGGATATGTTTTCACACGACCAGAATATGATGGCGACCTTCGGCCACTTAACCATCGGCGAATTGATGCACCTTGACCCCACCGACCCCAATATAAACACCGTTATGCAGGCATTGAGCGGATATACCCTCCATGACTTAACCGAAAGTGAATTCATGAATCATGTAACCATCGGCGAATTGCTAAACGTTGACCCCACCGACCCCAATACCAACTCGGTTATGATTGCACTCAAGGATTATACCTTAGAGGACTTAACCGGCAACGGTGAAAAGGACATCATGGACCTCAAAATCGGCGCTTTGATGGGCGTTGACCCCACCGACCCCGACCAGAACTCCATTATGCTTGCGCTGAGCGAATACTCCCTCAAGGAGTTGAATTCGGGCGCATTCATGGACGAAGTAACCATCGGCGCGCTGTTGGGCGTTACGGCAAGCTCCCCCGATATGTTGAAGGCAATTCAGAATTTCTCTTTGAACGATTTGTCTGACCCCAACAAGATAAACGATTTGAAGCTCGCCGATTTGTTGGGCGACGACGCCATGGAAGCCAACAACATTATGAAGGCGTTGAAGGCGCATAACGCTACCTTGGGACACTTGGCTGACGAAATCAATGAAATAACCGTTCAAGAGGTTATGGGCGATATCGTTTATGAAGATGACGGCGTAACCTTGAAAGGCGTTTGGCACTATCTGTTAACCGACGACCATACCGGAGAAGAACAGCACATCACCATCAATCATATGGATGACTTAACCCGCAATATGGCAGCCAACGTTCAAAAGGCTACTTTGCAAAAATTATTCGAAGACGGCATTATTTCGGGTATTACCCAAGCCGATTTGAACAGAACCATTCCCCTCTCCACTCAAAGAGTTGGCGATTTGACCATTTCGGGCTTGATTCAAGCGATTGCTTCCATTCCTTCGGTTTAACGCTCACACTCCCCTTAAAACATAAAAGCTCTCCCGCTTGCAAGCGGGAGAGCTTTGTTTTTTATTTATCTTGCTTTAATTCTTCAAACAGAACGTCGGAGAGCCGCGCCAAAGCCTGCGGCGTAAGCGTTTCGCCCCGCGCCTTTTGGGGTACGTTGGCTTTTTCCAACACTGCCTGCGCCCGTTCACGGGAGAGCTTGAAATAATTGACGAGGTTGTTTTCCAGCGTTTTGCGCCGATTTAAAAAGGCGCAGCGCACGGTATCTCTGTACAGCTTTTTATCTAACACGGGCAGACGGTTTTGCTCAAAATCAATTTTGACCACGGCGGAATCGACCTTGGGGCGGGGGTGGAACATGCTCGCCGGCACCCTTTTAATGATTTTTGCGCTCGCACGCAGGGCGATGGCGGCGGTAACGGCGCCGTAGTCGGGCGTGTTTGCCTCGGCGCAAAAACGCAGAGCGACCTCCTCCTGCACCATAATGACCAGGCTCTTGACCCGTTCGCCCTCCTCTAAAAAGCGCATGACGAGCGGCGTGGTGATATAATAGGGCAGGTTGGCAACGACGGTGTATTCCCCTATCTCCTTTTCAAACTGCTTGAGATTGACCTTTTCAAAATCCTTGAAGATGACCTCTACGTTCTCGCACCCTCTGAGCGTTTCGCCGAGGACGGGTTGCAGAGCGGTGTCTATTTCAAACGCATACACCATGCCTGCGTTTTGCGACAAAACCCGTGTGAGCGTACCCGCACCGCAGCCGATTTCCACGACGGTGGAAGCTTTATCCACTTCCGAGGCGGCGACGATGGATTTTAAGAGGTTGGTGTCTGAGATGAAGTTCTGACCGAACTGTTTTTTGAAATTGAACGAATGTCGGGCGAGTATGCCCTTTAAATCTTCCATAACTTACCTTTGATAAAACGCTGCGGTTTTACCGATACTGTGTTTGACAATGCATTGGAACCAAAGAGAAGAGAGCGCGCGCATGGCTGAGCTTTGCGCACGCTCTTGCTTTTCTATTGGAGAGCAGGCAGCTTTTTGAATAAGCGCAGGGCGTTCTGATAGACCTGCTCGACGAACGTTGCCTCGTCCACGCCCTTAATCTGCGCCAAATTCTTGGCGATATAGGGAATGTTTGCCGGCGTATTGGGGAACTGCCCACGCTTGGGCTCGGGCGTTAAATACGGGCTGTCCGTTTCGGTTAAAATGCGCTCAATAGAGATGCGTTCCACGCTCTTTTTGACCTTTCTTGCCGTGGAAAAGGTGGACGTACCGCCGAATGAGAAGTAAAAGCCCAGCCGTTCAAAGTGCGTGCTCTGCTCGGCGGAATGCGAATAACAGTGCAACAGTCCGCCGTGGGTGAGCTTATCCTTATGCTCGTGCAAAAAGGCAAGCATATCCTCGGCGCAGTCGCGGCTGTGAATGACGACGGGCAGCCCCTCGGCGTGTGCCAAGTTGAGCTGGGCGGCAAAAATTTCCTTTTGAAAGTCCTTGGGCGGGTTGTTTTCGTAATGATAATCCAGCCCGATTTCCCCGATGGCGAGGCATTTTTCGTGCCGACAGAGCTTTTGCAGCCTTGCCAAATCGCCCGGTTTATATTTATCAAGCTCCTGCGGCTGAAAGCCGGCGGAGAAATAGATATTCTCGTGCTTTTCCGCCAGATCACGCGCGAGATACGAGCTTTCAAGGTCGTAACCCGAACAGATAACCAGCCCGACGTTTGCAGCCGCAATCTCGGACATGGTGGCGTTAAAATCGTTATACGCCTTATCGGTTAAATGTGCGTGAACGTCGATATACATACAAAGCTCCTATCGGCTTGAAAATTTTTATACTGCGGAAAATCAACCGACAGTGGCGCCGCTGTCCACGTCGCCGTCGGGCGTGATGAGCGCCAGCTTGCCGTTCTTGTCCTCGGCGGCCAAAATCATGCCCTCGGATACGATGCCGCACATCTTGCGGGGGGGCAGGTTGGTGATGAATACCACCTTCTTGCCGATTAAATCCTCGGGCGCAAAGTGCTTGGCGATACCCGAACAAATAGAGCGGATTTCATCGCCGAACTTGACGGTTTCGTGCAACAGCTTATCCGACTTTGCTACCCGTTCGCAGGCGATAATTTCACCCACCTTTAACTCGATTTTAGCAAAATCGTCGATGGTAATGGGTTGCGCTTTTTCTTGCTTTTCTTCTTTTGCAGCCTCTTTTGTATCTGCCGTTTTGCCTTGCGCGGCCTGAACGGACGCCATTTGCTCGGCGATAATTTTATCGATTGCGGGCTCCAACACCTTCATGTCCAGACGGGCGAACAAGGGCTCGGGCGTTGCGGTTACGGTGAAGCCGTCGGCTAAATCGAACGCCTCGCATTGCTCCAGCGTCTTTAACGCCGTGCCCATTTGCAGGGCGATTTTATTTGCCGTTTCGGGCAGGAAGCTTTCAAGCAGCGACGCACCCGTGATAATTGCCGAGCTGAGGTTATACAGCACGGTTTTCAGGCGGTCTTGCTTGCTTTCATCTTTTGCCAAAGCCCAGGGCATGGTCTCGTCGATATACTTGTTTGCACGGCGGAATACGTTCATAATTTCCGTGATTGCGTCGGCAACCCTGAGGGCGTTCATCTTGCCCTCTACCTTGGCTTTTGCGCCCGTTACAACGGCCTTTAAATCCTCGTCCACGGGCTCGCAGACGTTGGTATTTTGCACCTTGCCCCCGAAGTATTTATTGCTCATGGCGACCGTGCGGGAGACTAAATTGCCCAGCACGTTGGCGAGGTCGGAGTTGTAGCGCTCGGTGACCAATTCCCAGGAGATTTGCCCGTCGTTGTCAAAGGGCATTTCGTGCAATACGAAGTAACGCACGGCGTCTACGCCGTAGAGAGATACGAGATCGTCGGCGTATACCACGTTGCCCTTGGATTTGGACATCTTGCCCTCGCCCTGCAACAGCCAGGGGTGGCCGAAAATCTGTTTGGGGAGAGGCTCGCCCAGCGCCATTAAGAAAATGGGCCAGTAGATGGTATGGAAACGGATGATGTCCTTGCCGATGAGGTGCAGGTCGGCGCCGTGATTGTTCTGCCAATATTTTTTGTATAATTCGCCGTGGTTGCCGTCGGCATCAAAGCCCAAGCCCGTGATGTAGTTGGTGAGCGCGTCCAGCCAGACGTACACGACGTGGCGGGAATCAAAGTCCACGGGAATGCCCCATTTGAAGGACGAACGGGATACGCATAAGTCCTGCAAGCCCTTCAATAAGAAGTTGTTCATCATCTCGTTCTTTCTGGAAACGGGCTGAATGAAGTCGGGATGGGTGTTGATGTGCTCGATGAGCTTGTCGGCGTATTTGCCCATTTTGAAGAAATATGCCTCTTCCTTGGCGGGCTTTACCTCTCTGCCGCAGTCGGGACACTTGCCCTCGACGAGCTGGCTTTCGGTCCAGAATGACTCGCAGGGGGTGCAGTACATACCCTCGTAGGCGCCCTTATAGATATCTCCCTGTTCGTAGAACTTTTTGAAGATTTTTTGCACCTGCTTTTCGTGGTATTCGTCCGTGGTGCGAATGAATTTATCGTAGGAGGTTTGCATCAGATCCCAGATGCCCTTGATGGTGCCGGCGACGGTGTCGACGAACGCCTTGGGCGTAACGCCCTGCGCGGCGGCCTTGTCCTCTATTTTCTGGCCGTGCTCGTCCGTACCCGTCTGAAAGAATACGTCGTAGCCCTGCGCGCGCTTGAAGCGGGCGATGGCGTCGGCCAATACGATTTCATAGGTGTTGCCGATGTGCGGCTTGCCGGACGTGTAGGCGATTGCCGTGGTGATGTAATACGTTCCCTTGTTTTTCATGGTAATATTCTCCAATGATGGTTATTCTCTATAATTATACTCTATTTTTTAGTAATTGTAAATGAATTGGGGGCATATCCGAAAAAAAGCGTGCATAAAATTGTAGCATGAACGGGATATTTTTGGCGATTTTTTTGCTGTGCGGCGGGTATTTTTTAATTTTTAACCCCGCAAGCTTTTTATCCGTACTGCTCGGCGGGGGGCAAAAGGCGGCAACCCTGTGCCTCTCCCTGCTCGCCGTATACGCCGTTTGGTCGGGCTTTTTAAACGTATTGACCAAGAGCGGGCTGGGGCAAAAAATATCCAAGCTGTTGCACCCACTGCTCAAAAAAATATTTTTCATCGAGGACAAGGAGGCTTTGGAATGTGTTTGCATGAACCTGTCGGCAAATTTACTCGGGGTGTCGGGGGCAGCAACGCCCTTTGGCATCAAAGCCGCCGAACGGCTGCAAGGGCTACCCCATGCCCGATACAACCACACCGCACTGTTTATATTAAACTGCGCCGGCGTGCAGTTTTTACCCACCACCGCGCTCGCTTTGCTTGCCGCGCACGGGGCGCAGAACTCGGCTTTTATCATTCTCCCCTGCTTTTTGGCTACGCTGGTCAATGCGACGGTCGGGGTGATTTTATTGAAAATTTTTGTGAAAAAAGACAAATAGTACGGTAAAAACTATATGAAATTTCTCGCTCTGACCGTGCCGCTTTTATTTTTACTCGTATTCCTCTACGCCGCCGTCAAAAAGGTAAGGGTATACGACGCCTTCGTTGAGGGCGTAAAAGGCGCAATTCCGCTCGTCGTCAATATTTTTCCGTATATCGCCGCCATGTTTATGCTGACCGAGCTGTTTGAGCGCAGCGGACTGTCTGCCCACGTCTGCTCCTTTCTTGCCCCCTTTTTTGAATGGTGCGGTATCCCCAAGGAGATTATCAAATTGGCGCTCGTCAAGCCCTTTTCGGGCACGGGGGCTACGGCGCTCATGAGCGAGGTCATTGAAGCGTACGGCGCAGACAGCTATATCGCACGGTGCGCGACGGTGTGCTACGGCTCGTCCGATACCGTTTTCTACGTCGGCGCCGTCTATTTTTCCTCGGTAAAGAACCAAAAATTAGGAGTGGGCATCGCCATTTCGCTCTTTTGCTCCTTCATCGCCTTGGTCATGGGCTGCCTGCTCTGTCGAATTATGTGAAAATTTATCAAAATTGATATATTTTTTAAATTTATGTGAAAAAAGAACAAAAATACACCGCTTGGGAAAAATAAAGAAATTTTATTTACTTTTTTTCAAAAGAATATTATAATAATCATGTAAATCGGTTGTGGCTGATTTACAGCACAAATAGCTCATCATTTTCCCCCTTATCATATTGTGATTGCCTCGGTTCCGGTTGGAAGCGGGGCAATTGCATTGTAGGGATAAATTTTTGCTTTTATATACAAACGCCGTGGCGGAGTTTACCGTCACGGCGTTTTTTTATTCTTCGATTGTGAATTTATAGAGCGCGGATTTGGGTACGCCGCGGTCCTTGGCGGCATGCTTTAATGCGTCCTTTTTGTCCATGCCCTGCGCAATATAATGGGCGATATGCTCCCTTTCGGACAGGGCGTTGAGCGGGTTTTCACGGCGCTTTGCGCCCTCGACCAAGAGTACGTATTCCCCTCGCTTTTCACCCGAAAGCCCCTCGGCAAGTGAAAAGGTAACACTCTCCTCGTGAATTTTGGTAATTTCACGCACGGCGCAGGCGGTGCGCTCGCCAAACACCTCGTACATGGCGGTGATGTCGGCGTCTACGTCCTGCGGTGCCGAGTGAAAGAGCAGAGTGGTATCCAGCTCTTTATACCCTTCCAAAAAGCGGATTTTTTCGCCCTTTTTGTTGGGTAAAAAGCCAAGGAAGGTGAATTTCGACGGGTCCATGCCCGAGAGTAACAGCGCGCACGCAAACGCGGTTGCGCCCGGCGCCACCGTATAGGGGATATTTTCCCTGATAAGCGCCCGGCATACGACGTTGCCGGGGTCGGAGATGACGGGCATGCCCGCGTCTGAGAGAACGGCGACCCGTTTGCCCGAGCGCACCTCCTGAATAATTTTTTCCGCCGCCGACTCCTCGTTGAACTTATGGCAGGCGTACAGCGGTTTTTTAATTTCGTAGGCGTTCAACAGCTTTAAGCTGTGGCGGGTATCCTCGCAAAAGATGACGTCCGCTTCCTGCAGCGTTTCAAGCGCGCGCAGCGTGATGTCCTTTAAATTGCCGATGGGCGTTGCAACAAACGTAACCGTAAGAGCGTCCTCCTTATCTTTATTTTTGATTTTCCTGCGCCGCAGGCGTATTGACGAGGGTGGGCAGAAGGGTTACCCCTGCCTTGCCGCCCTTGACCGCCTCGACAAGCACGAGGTAGGGCGCCGCCGAGGGCGTGCCCGAAACTGGCTGTATGCGCTTGACCTCTAAGTTGTATTCATGCAGGGTATACACGAGCTCGGCGAGCCTGTCGGCACGGTGACAAAGGGCAAGGCGACCGCCGTATTTTAAGGCATGGGCGACAGCTTTTGCCAATTCGTCCAGCGTTAAGAACAGCTCCTTGCGGCAGACGGCTTTTTGATAGTTCTTGTTTTCAAAGCCGCCCTTTTCGTAGGGGGGATTGCAAAGAATGAGCGAGAATTTTTCGGTGTATTCCTCGGGAATTTCCTGCACCTTGCAGTTGACGGCGGTGAACACGCTTTCCAAGCCGTTGAGCAACACTGTTTTTTTGCTCATTTCATACAGCTCTATCTGCAGCTCAAAGAGCGTAACGCTCTTGACGAGCGCGCGGTGGAGTGCATAGAAATGCAACCCCACAATGCCGCTGCCCGCGCAAAAGTCTGCAACGACGTCACCCGCTTTGACTCTGGCGAATTTGGAGAGCAGCACCGAATCGGACGTAAAGCGATAGAAATTTACGTTTTGCACGATTTTTAAGTTGTCGATGAGCAGGTCGTCGAGCACCTCGCCCGCACTTAACTCTATCATTTTTTCTCCTCAGGCTTTGCCTTATAGCTGATTTCTTTGGCAAGAAAAAACACGGCAAGAGCGTTCCCCCACCGTGTTTTTATTCTTGTGTATCCCGTATTAAAAATTATTCGGGTTGGATTGCCGAAACGGGGCAAGACTCTGCACAAGCGCCGCAGTCAACGCAAACGTCTTTATCGATGATTGCCTTGTCGGTGACCTGAATTGCACCAACGGGGCAGGTATCAGCGCAAGCGCCGCAAGCAATACAATCGTCAGTAACGATATGAGCCATGATTGATTACCTCCATTCATTTTCGTTTATATCTGTATTATATCACAGTTATTTCAAATAGTAAATAGCTTTTATAAAATTTTTCGGATATTTTTTAATCTTCTTCGCCTTCCGTGGCTTTTGCGCCCTTCTTATCCTCGGCGCCGTCGCCTGCGTAGTACTTTTTAAACTGTAAATTTGCCACGGGATAGTCCTTGAATACCAGACCGCCGTCCTGCGTTTCAATTTTTACCTTGGCCTCTTTTTTAAGCATATTGACGGATACGACGGTAGCCTTGCCGTCGGGCGTGTTGATTTCAATGCCGATTTTGGGCATTTCCTTGCCGACCTCGGCGTAATAGTCGTTCTCGTGCGAAAGACAGCACATCAGTCTGCCGCACAGACCGCTGATTTTTCCGGGGTTCAACGAGAGGCCTTGCGTCTTTGCCATTTTAATGGTTACCTTTTTAAAATCGCTCAACCCGCACGAACAGCAGCACTCTCTGCCGCAGGGCGCCATGCCGCCCAGAATTCTCGTTTCGTCGCGAATGCCCACTTGGCGCAGCTCAATGCGCACGTGGAACACGCCGGCAAGCTCCTTGGCGAGCTCACGGAAATCCACCCGCGTGGGGGCGCTGAAATAGAACACCGCCTTGCTTCCGTCAAAGGTGAACTCGCAGTCGATGAGCTTCATGTCCAGCCCGTGCTTTTGTATGCTCGCCTTGCAAACCTTGATGGCTTCGGGACGGCGCGCCTCGTTCTGCTTGATTTTTTCCAAGTCCTTTTCGGTGGCGACGCGCACGACGGGCTTTAATTCGGACGTAATTTTATCGTCCTCAACCTCGGTAACGGGCAGAATGAGGGTGCCGCATTCCAAGCCCTTGGCGGTTTCTACAATGACCGTGTCGCCCTTTTTATATTCCTCACCCGCTACGGGAGCGAAATAATAGGTTTTACAGCTGTTTTTAAATCTGACGCCTACGATTTTTTGCATCTTGATTTCTCCTTATCGATTTTGAATAGCGCAATCTCCACACACTGCGCGAGATTGGCGTTGAACGTCAACTGTTTTTCCGCCTCGGAAAAAATTTCCAGGGCGTACAGGAGCGACGCGGGGGTAAACGCCCCTGCCGCTTGCTTTAACCCCTCACCCATGCCCGTGACGAAGGGCTGATTGGTGCGGTAGAACAGCATATCCCGATAGGCGCGCTTGAGCAGGGATATAAACTCCCACTTGTCCGTGATTTTGGTCAGTTTTTTGCTCACGGCGGGAATTTCCTGCGCGCTTGCCTGCACGCATTGCATTACGAGCGGCTGTATTTTGGAGTACGTGCCGCCGAGCATGAAATTCTCCGCGCGCCCCACCAAGCCGTCGCTCACCGAGGCGTAAACCTCAGGCATGGTACAGTCGGTATACCGACGGCATAGGCACGCTGCCACTTCCTCTTCGGAAAAGGGCGGAACCTCCAATTTCTTGGCGCGGGATTTGACCGTGGCAAGCAGGGGAAATTCGTTGGAAGCGCCGATGAGGAAATGCACGCCCGTGGGCGGCTCCTCCAAGACCTTTAAGAGCTTGTTCTGCACCACGGCGCTCGCCTTATGAAAGGCGTCGAGCACGAAGAGCTTTCTCTCCCCTTCCACGGGACTTAAGCTACTCTCCTCCAAAAGCGCGGCAACTACGTCCTTATCCCAGCCCTTGCCCACGGCGGGGTAAAACAGACAGTCGGGGTGTTTTTCACGCCCGACACGCTCGGCGTCTTTTTCGGCAAAGAACAGCCGCGCAAAGCGGTTGAGCGCGAAGCGAAGGTTGTCGGCGTCGGGAAAGAGCAACAGATAGGTGTTTGCCAAGCGGTTGCTCTGCGCTTCCTGCGCCAATAACCGATATGCAGTTGTAGCTTTGAGCAAAACGTCCAACGGCTTTTCCTCTCGTTTTATGCGTTAATTTTATAAAATACCGTGCGCTTGCAGGGCGTTGAGCACCCGTAAAAAGGTCTGCTGTTTATCCCCCACGGCGTCCACCCGAATGAAGCGGCCCGGCTCGCTTTGCGCGATTTTCAAATAGCCTTGGTAGACCTTGTTGTGGAACGCCAGGCCTTCGCGTTCCATTCTGTCGTTTTCGTCTGCGCCGTGCTTGCGGGCAAACGCCTGTTCGGGCGTAATATCCAAGAACACCGTGCAGTCGGGCAGGTAGTTTTCAAAGGCGTAGGCGTTGACGCTGCGCACGAAGTCCTGCCCCAAGCCCCGTGCTTCGCCCTGATAGGCGAGCGAGGAATCGACGTAGCGGTCGCACACGACCAGCTTGCCCTGAGCGAGCGCCGGCTCGATGACGTCGTGCAGAAGCTGTACCCGCGCGGCGGCGTAGAGCAACGCCTCGCAGGCGGGGGTCATGCCCGTGTTTTCGGGGTTTAAGATGATTGAGCGGATGCGCTCGGAGATGGGGTTGCCGCCCGGCTCTCTGGTGTATAGATAGGGGATATTATGCTCCTGCAAATACCCTTCCAGCATTCTCAGTTTTGTGGATTTTCCCGAGCCTTCGCAGCCCTCGAAGCTGATTAGTTTTCCTCTCATAGGTATACCGTAATTTTTCCTTCCGTCAAGCCGAAGGTGTTTTTTGCGCTCTGCAACCGCTCGACGTGGCGTTGTTCGATGATTTCCCCTTGGGCGACGACGGGAATACAGGGCGGAAACAGCCCCACGTTCTTTGCCGACGTGCGCCCCACGCTGCTTGCGAGGGGGATTTGCTCGTATTTCTCCGTGCGCTCACCCCGTTTATTCTCGGGCATGGGTGCGGATAAATTATAATTGCCTTGTAAATGCTTTAATGGCAGAAGCACCGCTTTCAGCCGCTCTATCTGGCGGATTTTATTCGCCGGCGACAAATAAAAGAGAATATTCTCTCCGTCGCAAAACTCGGGGTAGATGTTCAAGGATTGCAGGTATTCATGCACCTTGGTTGCGTTTTCGCCGTAATGAACGAGCAATTTGCTCCAATCGTCGTTTTCATAGGCGTTCAGCGCCTGTTTCAGCCCGTTTGCCGCAGCGACGAGGCGGGGGGATACGGGGTATTTTACGGCGTATTCCACGCTTGCCATAATGATATAATTTGGACTTGTGGTGCGGAAAATATCCACGCCGTCCAACAGCCCTTCCTTGAACCTTTGCTCCTTTGCCGAAAGAACGGCGCCCTGGGTGCAAGCCGGCAGGCTCTTATGCACGCCGTCCACCCACATATCGGCGAAATTGCCCGCGTAAAGGGGGGTTCCGTGCAGGTGCGCCCCGTGCGCTCCGTCGCAT
>JAFVZP010000015.1 GCA_017508105.1 Clostridia bacterium | reverse complement strand
GGTGTAGATGTTTCCGCGAAAGATTTCCCCATCTCGCAAAACGTCGTTGACAAGATAGACGTTTACGAGCTGTAATACGACGGTAAAGCCCACGAAAAGACCCAACCATGCCCAATAATTCTTGGAAACATCACGCCATTGTACGGTGCCTGTGAGAATGAAATACAAAAGGAAAAAACAAACGAATAAAACGGCGCAGTAGACGATATTTTGTGGGTCGTACTGGCTATATCCCAATCCGCCCAGAAAAAACGCTGCCGTCAAAAGTAAGAGTCCTAAAGAGAGCTTTCGCTTTTTTCTGAGTACGCTCATAAAGCCGTAGTCGGTGGCGATTCTAAAAACAAAGAGCAGGACAAAGACCGAAATGGTGATGATAAAAAACAGCTGTACGCCCAACTGATGATAGATGGCCGTATCCCAATTAAAGGGGTTGTTTTTCTTGGACGGCGAGATGTACATGAATATAAATGCGGGCGCAAGAAAGAGCATATCCTTGCCGAATAAGCAGATATACAGTCCCACGGCGCCCACGAAGGCGTACAACCACAGTTCCAGCGAAAAGACGTTGGAAAGCAGGGTAAATATCGCCAACAGCGCAAGCATATATTTTGAATTGATAAATCCGTTAATCCGAACAATAACGTCGGATTGACGGATTTCTTGCAACTTTTCTGATAACGTCATAATCTTTTCAACGAATTGCCGTTTATTACTTTAAAAAACCTTGAATGATATATTCTTCGGCTTGCGCTTCGTCTAAGCCCAAGCTCATGAGCTTGATGAGCTGTTCGCCTGCAATTTTGCCGATTGCCGCCTCGTGAATGAGCTCGGCGTCGACGTTGTTGGCGGTCAAGGCGGGCAGAGCGGTAACGGTGGCGTTGTCCATGACGATGGCGTCGCACTCGCTGTGGCCCGTGCACTTATTGTTGCCGTTGATGACGGCGGTAAACGCTTGGTGGGAATTTTCCGCCGCAACCGAGCGGGATACCAAGTCGGCAGACGAGCCTTCGCCATCCAAATCGACGGTGAAATCGGTGGTGGCAGTCTGTTTGCCGTGCGTATACAGCTTTTCCTTAACGACGAGCGAAGCGTTTTTGGCGAGCTTTGCCGTGGTGATGCGCTTGGTGGAATCCACACCCTTGATTTGCGTGGTTTCCATTTCCATAGAACCGCCCTCGTCGATGTATATTTCGGTGGTGGGGTTCATGATTTTTTCACCCGTACCCTCGCCTTGGGCGTAGTGCTTTTCTACGTATTTGATTTTTGCGTTTTTGCCGACGTGGAAGGTGTGAATGCCGCTGTGCTCGCTGTTTTGATTGCCGCAGTTATGAATACCGCAACCGGCAATGATGAGTACGTCTGCCCCCTCGCCGATGTAAAAATCGTTGTATACGCTCTCTTTTAAGCCGCTTTTACTCAATATTACAGGGATATGCACGCTTTGGTTTTTGGTATACGGTTGAATAATGATGTCGATGCCCGGCTTTCCCTCTTCGGTCTTGGTGACGATTTCTATGTTCTTGGTGCTGGAACGGGCGACGGACTGTCCGTTTTCACGGATATTGTACGCTCCTTCGGGAACGTCGTGCAGGTCGGCTACTTTTTGTAAAAGGTCTCTTTCAATGGCGTCCATGATTATACCCCCTCTCCCGTCAGTACGGCGCACGTTTTGGGGCGCGAACCGGATAACAGCTCGGGCAGAATTTCTCTGCCGCCGGTTTTGGTTACCCTGCCGTCTGCCAGGACGATGATTCTGTCGGCAATGTTTAAAATGCGCTCCTGATGCGAAATGATTAAAATGCTGCCGTTGATTTTTTGGTGTAAGTTTTCAAATACCTTGATTAAGCTGTTGAAGCTCCAAAGGTCGATGCCTGCCTCGGGCTCATCGAATACCGAAAGCGCAGTGCCACGGGCTAAAATGGTGGCAATTTCAATACGCTTTAACTCGCCGCCCGAAAGAGAGGCGTTGACCTCGCGGTTGACGTATTCTCTGGCGCACAGACCGACCTCGGAGAGGTAATGGCAGGCTTCGGATACGCTCAATTTTTTGTCAGACGCAATGGTCAGCAAGTCTTTGACCGTGATGCCTTTAAAGCGAACGGGCTGCTGAAAGGCAAAGCTGATGCCCTTTTTGGCGCGCTCGGTGATGGAAAGCGATGTGATGTCCTCTCCGTTGAAGAGGATTTGACCCGAAGTGGGTTGATAGATGCCCGCAATGATTTTGGCGAGCGTACTCTTGCCGCCGCCGTTGGGGCCGGTGAGCGCAACGAAACGCTCGGTAACGGTGAGATTGACGTCGTGTAAAATTTCCTTACCGCCGTCCTTATTTTGTTCGTCCTTTGCTGTGAAGCTGACGTGTTTGAGTTCTAACATAGTTGTTCTCCGTATCTTATGTAGCGAAAGTATTATAACACTCCCTTTTGCGCCTTGTCAACCAACTGACGGGGCAAAGGCGTGAGGTTAGGCGTTTTGTAACATAACGTATAATTTTTCTTCAAATTTTTTTATACCTTGAAGCGGTTGGTTTTGCGCGTATTCCTTTAAAACGGGCAAGAGCTCGTCCATTCTCGCCCGGTTGTTGGATAAAAACGCATAGGCAATTTCAGAGCGTAATGTTTCCGCAGTAACCGCATCCTCAATGAAGTGTTCAATCGAGGCATGGTAGTGCTCTGCACGTTCTTTATCCTGAATTAAAAAGGCATAGACGAAGGTCAGCTCCAATGAAATAGAGAGCCAATATTCGTCGGGGAGATATTCCAAACAGCTCTCCAAACGGGTGAGGCTTTTGACTGCATCGTTCAATTCACCCTTGTCCAAATAATAGACGTAGCGATAATACTGCAAGAGCGAAAAATTGGGGTCGTCCTCGGGCAGTTGGGGCAGGTCAAAATACAGACCTTGGTCCATTTCACTCGGCGTATAGCCCTCTGCCAGACAGCCCTCAATGGTCAAAATATTGACCGCTACTGTTTGCGAGGGGTCCTTTGTGCATAGGCCGTATACGATAGACCCGTCGTAATCGGACGAAAAAGGCAATAAATTGACCAAGAGAAGATAGGCGCAATACGGCAAGGTAATGCCCAGGGTTGCCCATAGATAGGCGTTATTGCAGATAAATACGACGGCAAGCGCAAGGGCAAGGTATGCAAGCTGAAAGAGCAAGCCGCCGAGGGCGAAACAGAGATATTTTTTTTGCATCCCCTCTCGGTCGGTGGGGTACATACGGCATTCGCCTGCCGTGCTTGCCGTGAAGGGATTGACAAGTTCACAGGTAAGGCGTTCGCCCTCTCGGATAATTTCCCAGGCAAAGAGTCGCACGGAGATGAGCTTCATGCCGCAGAGCTTGCCCAAAACCAGATGTCCGACCTCGTGCAGGACGGGAATGAAGACGAGCGAGAGCAGGAAAAAGACTGCGAGCAGAACGAAAAGTAACACCATTTGCCCGACATCGCCGTTGGGCGCAAGCGTATAACAGGCGTAAAAGACCCCTACCATGCCCGCAAATATAATAAAATACAGAAGTATTTGTAGAATTTTGGCAAGCGTGTTTTTCATTGCAGTCCCCTTTGGATAAGATAACCTTCCAGATTGTCCTTTTCGCTGATTGTGATGGCAGAGAGTTGAAAATATTCCATGAGCCGCAACAAGAGCAGCGCGCCGCCCGCAATGATTTGCGCACGGGAAGGCGTAAGGCAGCTAATTTTCATGAGCTCCTCCACCGAGGTTTCAAAGAGCCTATCCGATAACGTTTGCAGTTGGGTTTTTTGCAGAACGAAGTCCTGTATCTTCTGCCCGTCGTAGGTTTTTAATCCCAAGGCGAGCGCTGCAAGCGAGGTTGCCGTGCCGCCGATGCCGTAGACGGGAACGGCGCAGTTGACTTTTTTAAACTGAATTATATTATTTTGAATTGTTTGGTTTAAAAGCTCCTTATCCCTACCGCATAAATCGTACAGCCGTACGGCGCCGAGGTCGATGCTTTTGGAATAAGCGACGGCGTTATTTATACGCATAGTGAACTCGGTGGAGCCGCCGCCGATGTCGATGATGCCGCCGTCTGCATTGCCCAAGGCGCCCGTCAGACCGACGGAAGCTTCGGCTTCGCCCGAAAGCACGTCTATTTCCATACCCGTAAGCCTTTTGACCGTAGAGAGAAACTCCGCACGGTTTAAAGCCGAACGCACGGCTGCGGTGGCAAAGGCGTATACCTCGTCCACGCCGAGGGCGAGGGCTTTTTCTTTGAATTCCTTGATTGCAAGCGCCGTACGCTCCATAGCGGCGGGCAAGAGACGGGAGTTGAAGGCAATTCCTTCGCCCAGGCGGGTGGAATTAAGACCCTTATATAAAGTTTTTCCGTCCGACTGAATTAAAAGCCGAACGGAATTGGAACCGATGTCTATCACCGCATATTTCATTGTTTTAATAAATCCTCAACCGTCTTATCATCGGGGTAAACGTAGCCGTGTTCACGGGCTAAATTTTCTTTTTCCTTATCCGTGCCGTAAATTGCCAGTTGTTCGCCCAAGGTTTCAATTTTTTGTTCGTATTCGGCAATCTGGGTCTGTAAGGAGTTTAATTGCCAATTTTTAATGCCCATGGAGACAAATTGATAGATCAGAACACCCAATAGCAGCACGATGACGAGCGTGCCGGCAATGGCCATTCCTATAATGGTTCTTTTCAATTTTTCTTCGGTCATGCTTGAAAACATAATAGCCTCTTCAAGAAAAATTATTTCTTTTTTAATATATTATACAACCTTTTTACAAAAAAATCAAGTATTCTGTGACAACTTTTTAAATATAATAGCAATCCGATGCAACAGGCGACGAACATATACAGCCGAAATGCGGGAAAAGCGAACAAAACCGAGGCGAAAATATAGATTGCCGAGAAAAACAAAAAGAAGAGTATGTCCAAGGCAAAGTTCAATTTTTTATGGTTCAAAAACACTTTCAAGGGGTACAAAAGGTCGTAAACAACTCCGCTCGCCGTACCGCAGAGCAGGCAGGAGAAAAAGACGTAAAGACCGGACGCCTGCATTTTATTTAAACAAACTTGTAAATTTTCCGCCACGGGCGCCGTATTTGACGGAGTAAACCGTACCGCTCGCCGAGAACGTACCGCTGGATTTAGAAAAGGACGTTATCTTTAACCCTTCGCCCTGCACCGCCAATTTACCGCCCGCAAGCTGTAAATTGATTTGCTGCGGCGAAAAGGACGTGACGCTTTCCACGCCCGTGAGGGTGAGCTTTTTCTGCTGTTCGATTGTAAGCGTATGCGCTTTTTGCTCCGAGGAAAGGGAGCTTTCTTTGTTTTCTTGCATACCTTACTATATGAAGCCGCCGCCCGTTTTATGAACGGACGGCGGCATTTAAAGCAGTGAAAATTATTTCTTATTCTTTTGCGCAGCTTCTTCCAGACGTACTTTTTCTTTATAGAACGCCTTGGCTCTCTGCTCGCTGTCCAAAATGCGCTTGCGGATACGCAAGGATTTGGGCGTTACCTCCAACAGCTCGTCCTCGGCAATAAATTCCAAACACTCCTCCATGCTCATCTTAGTGACGGGAATGAGCGTGAGCGCATCGTCAGACGAGGAAGAACGGGTATTGGTGAGGTGCTTGGTTTTGCAGACGTTGATGTTGAGATCCTCGTTTTTGGGGTTCATGCCGATAACCATGCCCTCGTATACGGGGGTGCCGGGGGTGATAAAGAGATTACCTCTGCCCTGTGCGTTGAACAGACCGTAGGTGACGGCTTCGCCCGTTTCAAAGGCGACCAAGGAGCCGGTGAAGCGGCGTTGAATGTCGCCTTTATACGGCTGATAGCCGAAGAAAATTGAGTTCATGATGCCCTGTCCCTTGGTGTCGGTTAAAAATTCATTTTTATAGCCGAACAGACCTCTGGCGGGAATGATAAATTCCAAACTCTGACGGGAGCCGACGGCGGAAACGTGTACGAGCTCGCCCTTTCTCACGCCCATGCTGGCGTAGATGGGACCGGTCATGTCCTCGGGAACGTCCACAACCAGGCGTTCCATGGGCTCGTGCAGAACGCCGTCAATTTCCTTGTAGAGCACCTTGGGCGTGGAGACCTGAAATTCGTAGCCCTCACGGCGCATGGTTTCCATTAAGATGGAGAGGTGCATTTCCCCTCTGCCGCAGACCTTGAAGGAGTCTGCAAACTCGGTATCGTTGACGCGCAGAGATACGTCACGCAAGAGCTCCTTATACAGTCTTTCACGCAACTGACGGGAAGTGACGAACTTGCCCTCCTTGCCCGCAAACGGACTGTCGTTGACCGAGAAGGTCATTTCCATCGTGGGGTCGTCTATCTTGACGAAGGGAACGGGATCGATGCAGTTGAGCTTGCAGACGCAGTCGCCGATGTTCAAGCCCTCGATACCCGAAAATACGACGATGTCGCCGGCAACGGCTTCGCTGGCAGGGGTGCGGTTCAAGCCCTCGATTTGATAGAGGTTAACGATTTTCGCCATTTTCTTGAGGGAAGGATCGTTATAGTTGCAAACCGTAATGGTTTCGTTTGCCTTGACTTTACCGCGTTCGATTTTGCCGACGCCGATTCTGCCGACGAATTCGTTATAATCGATGCAGGATACGAGCAGCTGTAAATCCCCTTCCTCGTCCACTTCCATGGGTGGAATGTGATTGATGATGGTTTCGAATAAGGGGGTTAAATCGGGAGTCTGGCTGTTTTTATCGAGCGAAGCGGTGCCCTGTCTGCCGCAGCAGTAGACGATGGGGCTTTCGATTTGCTCGTCGGTGGCGTCTAAATCCATCATGAGCTCCAAGACGGCGTCCTCTACCTCTTGAATACGGGAATCGGGACGGTCGACCTTATTGACGACGATGATGAGCTTTAAGCCCAGCTGCAGGGCTTTTTGCATGACGAAACGGGTTTGGGGTAAGGGACCTTCGGCGGCGTCAACCAAAATTAACGCGCCGTTAACCATCTTTAAAACACGCTCCACTTCGCCCGAAAAATCGGCGTGGCCGGGGGTGTCGATGAGGTTGATTTTTACGCCGTTCCAGTATGCAGAGGTGTTTTTTGCAAGAATGGTGATGCCACGCTCACGTTCTAAGGCGTTGGAGTCCATGACTCTGTCCTGCACCACTTCGTTGGAACGAAATATACCGCCCTGCTTTAACATTTCGTTGACCAGCGTGGTTTTGCCGTGGTCGACGTGGGCAATGATGGCAATGTTGCGTAAATCGGTTCTAATCATATATTCTCCTTAAGACAATAGAGTAAAAAATCTTATTAACCTTTTTATTTTAATACTTTTTTGCCTTTTAGGCAAGAATTTACGGGCGCACTATGAAAAAAGAGCGGAAAAAATTTTTTCCGCTCCTTGATTTTTATAAACTTTTGGGGCTTCGGTTGGTGTATTGGTCAAAATGAATGGTGAAGCCGTTGTCCTCTTGGTCCTCGCCGCGTTGACTCAAATAAAAATCGGGGTGCGCGTCGAGATTGGGGAAAAAGGTGTCGGCATCTCCTTCGGCTTCCACCCGCGTGATGAAAACCGTATGACAGTAGGGCAACAGCAAACGGTAAATTGTCGCTCCGCCCATAACCCAAATGGGCGTATCGGGGTATTTTTTCAGCTCCTGACCCAATTCATCCAAGGAACGCACCACGGTGCAGTCCTCTCTCTTTTCCATATCAAAGGACAGCACGATGTTGATTCTGTTTTTTAAGGGCTTGCCGCCGGGCAGGGAAAAGAGGGTCTTATCCCCCATGATAACCACGCCGCCTTGGGTGGTTTGGCGGAAGAATTTCATGTCCTTGGGCAGGGAAAACATCAAGCCGTTGTTCTTGCCGATGCCCCAATTTTTATCTGCGTGTAAAATTGCCTGTATCATCATTATATTGCCACCGGAATTTTTGTATTTAAGGGTTCGTATTCATAGTCCTCCAAACGGAAGCTGTCCGTTGTGAAGGCATAAAAATCGGTAATCGAGGTATCCATGACCAGCTTGGGTGCCTTATGGCGGGGCTTTTCTAAGATCTCCTTGACGATGGGGATATGCCGATCGTAAATGTGCGCGTCGGCAATGACGTGTACCAATTCGCCCACCTTTAAATTGCTGACCTGCGCCAGCATCATCAAGAGCACGCTGTACTGCACGACGTTCCAATTGTTCGCCGTGAGCATATCGTTGGAGCGTTGGTTTAAAATACCGTTTAAGGTGTCGCCCGAGACGTTGAAGGTCATGGAATAAGCGCAGGGATATAGGTGCATTTCGTGCAAATCGTGAAAATTATACAAATTGGTCATAATCCGACGGGAAGCGGGATTGTGCTTTAAATCGAAGAGCACTCTGTCCACCTGGTCGAATTCGCCCTCCTTATATTTGGATTTTTGCGCCAGCTGATAGCCGTACGCCTTGCCGATAGAGCCCGTTTCGTCCGCCCAGCTGTCCCAGATATGCGAGTTTAAATCGTGAATGTTGTTGCTCTTTTTCTGCCAAATCCATAAAATTTCGTCGATGCACGATTTAAACGCCGTGCGACGGATGGTGAGAATGGGAAATTCCTCCTGTAAGTTGTAACGGTTGACGATGCAAAACTTTTTTACCGTATGCGCCGGAGCGCCGTCCTCCCAACGGGGACGCACGCAAGCGTTGGTGTCCCAAACGCCGTTTTGCATAATGTCCTGCATATTCTGCACGAAAATATCGTCTGCTCTGCTCATGGTAAGCTCCTTAATTCAAGTTTTAACAGTTTTTCAATAAACGCAAATAAAATTCAACGATTTTTTGCACCGTCTGCACGGGAATGCGTTCGTCGTTGCCGTGAATCATGCCTCGCTCTTCCTTAGACAGCGCCATGGCGGAAAAACGGTAGACACAGTCGCAAATTTCGCCGTAATGACGGGAGTCGCTACACGCCAGCATGAGGTAGGGAGATACGATTACCCCCGACCATGTCTGAGAAATAGCCGTTTTTAAGCGTTCCCACTCCTCGCCGTCCGCACGGGATACGGCAGAGGGATTGGATGCGTAAATGGTGGAATATTCGATGTCCTTATCGCCGATTACCTTTTCTAAATGCGCTTGGGCGCTCTGCACGGTTTCTCCGCACATAATGCGAAGATTTGCCACCATTTCCGCCTGCGCCGGAATGACGTTGGGGGCTTGGCTACCTTCCATTTGTGTGAAGGCGACCGTGGTGCGAACCAATGCGTTGAGCTCGCCGCCACTCATTTTGCAGATGAGGTTTAAAAGCCCGCCGAACAGCCAGAGATTGGCAAAAATCATGCGGTATACAAAGGTGGAACGTCTGCCGAGCGTATCAAAAAGCTTTTGAACGGGCGGGGAAATTCTAAATGCAAACGGGTGCTTTTCGGCTTTGATGCAAGCCTTGGACAGCTTGACTACGGGTGTGTTGGGCGTGGGTGAGGAAGCGTGACCGCCCTTGCTTTTGACCGAAAAACGCAAATTGAACATGCCCTTTTCGCCGATACCGACCAGAGCGCAGGGCTCTTTTACCCCGGGGAATACCTTTTCCACCACGGCACCGCCCTCGTCTACTACCGCCAAGGGCTGAATGCCCCGTTCCTTGAAATAACTGACGATGGAAGGTGCGCCGTAGCCGTCCTGTTCTTCATTGCCGGCAAAGGCAAAGTAAATATCGTTTTGGGGCACGAAATTTTCCCCTATCAGCTGTTCCGCCGCCTGCAATACGCCGTTGAGCGTACCTTTGGTGTCGAGCGTGCCTCTGCCCCAAAGCACGCCGTCTTCCAAAATTCCGGCAAAGGCGGGCTTGGTCCACCCCTTTTCCTGCACGGGCACAACGTCGTAATGCGCCATCATGACCCGACACTTGGAGCTGTCCTTGCCCTTCCAGCGGAAGAGAATGCTGCGTTTGGTAATTTGGGTATACTCGCACGCGCGGTATACGTTGGGAAAGAGCGTGGGGAGTAATGCGTAAAATTTTTCAAACTCCGCATCGTCCTCTAAGCTTTCGTCGACGTAGGAAACGGTTTTACACTGCACCATCGCCTGTAAGTCCCTGACCGCTTTATCCCCGTTGCATTGGACGGGAAACTCGGGCATGGGTGCTTCTTCCTGCGGACGAAAGGCAAGAGTGCGAGCCAGAACGATAGCGACGAGCAATACCAAGATTGCGCCGAGAACGATGAGTAAAATATGATACCACTCCACGATAAGTTACTCCTCTTTGGTTGTGTTTTCGTTTGAAGTTTGGCTATTCGCCGTGGGGATATCGCCACGCTCGCCCAGCCAGCCCTTGGTATACATAAAGCGTGCGCTGACCAAGGAAACGATGACGCCGACGGGAACCATAATGCCGATGAGCGTGCCAGCCAAACCGCTGTTGCCCGTTGCCAGAGAAGCCGTGATGAATACGACGAGCATGAGCGTGGCGGGTACGACTGCGATTTTCCAGTTTTTAGAGATATATACCACTGCCATGGAGCCGAAGAGCGCCGGCAGCAGGTTGTCGAATGCGGGCTTTAATACAGGGTTTTGAAGCACGGGGGTTAAAAAGGCGATTAAGATAACGCCCAAAATGATGATGAACATGGTTACGATGGAAGAAACCGCCGTGGAGATGACCGAGATGACTTCGCCTTCTTCGCTACCCGCCTTGACCTCTGCCTGTTCCATACAGTTGAGCGCGCAGGGCACCTTTAAGTTGGAGAGGTTGCCCGTAACGAAGCTTAAATAGGTTGCACCCGAGCCGAGCATGGGCGTATAGGTGAAGGTTTCCACCACGCTGACCACCCAATACATGGCGACGATGCCGATGCCCGTTACGATGATGGTCCAGTCGATTTGCCCACCGAAGAGAAGCAGACAGGCAAAGGGATAGGCAAGAATTAAAATTGCCGCCGCAATCGCCCAAATGCGACCCAGGATATGGGTATTTTCTTCATAGGAATTGTTCTTTAAAAAATTACCTTTCATTTTTATCCCCTCCTTTTAACCGACAATCCACATATTTAAGGGAATGGCGGAGAGCATACCCAAAATCATACAGACGGGCAGGGCGTAGTCGTTAATCCATTTCCATTTGGTAACCTTTAAAAGTATGCCGCACAGAGCCATTAAAACCGCCGAGATTAAAAATACGAATACGGGAAGGAAGCCCTGCAACCCGTCGCATACGCCGCCGAAAACGTATCCGAGGAATGCTGAAATCATACCCATGAACAGGGCAGTCATGAAAATTTCGCTCCATTTGGCGTCCTTTCCTTGATTTTGAGCATACCGTTGTTGATTTTTTTGGTCAGGATGGCGGGCAGGAACATGGAAACAATCATACCCAGCGTCATGACAATCGACACCGAAACGTAGGTGGTGGGATTGGAAACGGCCTCTACCATGCTGGAAGCGATGACCTCATAGCTCAAGCTGCCGATGACCGACAGTCTTAACCAAGGCAAGGGCACGCCGAGCTTGTCTGCTAAGGTTACGACGCCGACCAAGATGGCGACGGCGGGCGCAACGGTAAAGACGGCGGCACGCAGGACGGTTTTATTCAAAACCTTTTTATCCATGCCGATTGCCAAGCCTCTACGGTAGGAACGCACGAGGAAGAATACCGATTGCGCCAAAATGAATACGATGATCCCGCCGACGAATAAGTATAAAATGGGCGAATTCAAGTCAAATTGAACGCTGTTTAAGTTATGTAACATAAATAACCTCTAATAAAAATTATCTGTTTTATTATAAATCAATTTAAAGACGTTGTCAATATATACTTTCTCTTTTCTTGAAGTAGTATTATAAAAAGTTTATATTCGTTCAATTAAAAATAGACACTACAAGAAAAAAGCCCCGAAGCCTTTACAAAAGCCTTTGGGGCAAACTTTTCTTTATTTATCTTCTGCACTATCCGCTAAAAAGCCCGATTTATCCTTTTGCTGTTTTAAACGCTCAAAATAGTCCTTGGTTTCCTTGACCACGACGCCTGAAAGCGCAACCACTGCCACGAGGTTGGGCAAAGCCATCAATCCGTTGAAGATATCCGCTATCGTCCAAACGGCACTGATGGTCATGTAAGGACCGATGAATACGGCAAGCAGATACAGGCAACGGTAAGCCAAAATGACGGGTTTTCTTCTGCCGATTAAATATTCCAAGCAGTTTTCGCTGTAAAAATCCCAACCCAAAATGGTGGTATAGGCAAAGAAGATTAAGCAAATGGACAATACCCAAGGCGCTACCGCCTGTAAAAATTCAGGCAAGCCGTTGGAAAAGGCGTAAATGGTTACGTTCACACCCTCCAATCCCGTTTGCCACGCGCCCGTGATGACGATGGTTAAGCCGGTCATGGTGCAAATGAGGATGGTATCGATGAACGTGCCGAGCATGGCAACCAAGCCCTGACGGACGGGTTCTTTGGTCTGTGCATTGGCGGCGGCGATGGGCGCAGAGCCTAAGCCTGCCTCGTTGGAGAAGATGCCGCGCGCAATACCTTTTTGCATAGCGACGATGAACGAACCGGCGATACCGCCCGTAATTGCCTGCGGATTAAAGGCCGAAATGACGATATCGGCAGCGGCGGCGGGGATTGCCGCAACGTTGGTGGTCAATATAATAATACAGAACAAAACGTACGTAACTGCCATGAAGGGAACGATTGCGGTTGCAACCATGGAAATACGCTTTGCACCGCCGATAATGACTACGCCGACCAAAACCGTTAAAATTATACCTGCAATGATAACGGCGATAGAAACGCTACCAATTAAAGGTAATTCCACAACGAGCGCAAAGGAAAATACGTTGCCCACCGCAGAGGTAATGGAATTGATTTGAGAAAACGTACCTACACCGAACAGACCTACGCAGACACCGAAGAATGCAAAAATAACTGCCAGCCATTTAAAATTGAAGCCGAATTTTTCCTTCATGCCGTGCTCGATATATTGGAAAGGACCGCCTAAAATATGTCCGTCTTTTTCCACTTTACGGTATTTAACGGCAAGCATACATTCGGAAAACTTGGTAGCCATGCCCAAGAATGCCGCCACCAACATCCAGAAAAGCGCACCGGGGCCGCCAAGACAGATTGCCGTTGCTACGCCGACGATATTGCCCGTACCGATGGTTGCCGAAAGCTCGGTACAGAGTGAGGCGAATGCGGACATCTGACCGTCCCCTTCGGTTTCGTTTTTGATCATGTACTTAAAGGCGAGAGGTAATTTTCTTACCTGCAAGAAAATTAAACGAATACTTAGAAAAACGCCTGCAGCCAAAATGAAAATAATCAGCGGCCAGCCCCAGATAAAGTCGTTGATCGTTGACAGTACGCCTTCAAAGGTAATGTCGCTTGCCGTTAAAAGTGAGTTGAAGATCATTATTTTCTCCTTTGTAGAAATTTTCAATAAAAAAAGCCGCTTTACGAAAAAGCAGCTCTGATTTTTAAAGCATATCAAATCGGTTGAATTGAAGCCGATTGAGTTAAGATTTTTTCTCTGTCCTTTTTACCTGAGAGATACGCCGACTTGCGTCGGTTTACACCTTCGGTGCCATACAGTAACAACGGACTCTCCAGAGCAATATTAAAATCTTTACAATTATACGACTTTTCCGTAACGGTGTCAAGCGTTTTGCCTTGCGGTTCGCCTATTAAAAGGCGTCTTTGGAAATTTTGCACCAACGTTTGGCGATAAAATGCATTTTCCAGGCAAGCGGAATGGGCTTTGTGCACACCGCCATCAGCTTGTTTGCAAGGCCGGGGATATAAATACGCTTGTTCTTCGCCACGGCTTGTAAGGATTTTTCCGCCACGTATGCAGGCGTTTTGGTTGCGATTTTACCCCATAAGCCCTGCCCTTTGATTTGCTCGCAAATATCCTTTCTCGTGGGCATGCCCCCCGGCAATACCGTGGTTACCTTTACGTTTTGATTTTTTAATTCCACACGCAACGCCGAGAAAAATTGCACTAAGGCACGCTTGGTTGCGCTGTAAAGAGCAAAGTACGGCATGGGATAAATGCCCGACACGCTGGATACGGTTAAAATTTCCGCTTTTTGCGCGCGGTGGGATAAAACGAAACGGGTTAAGCAAACCGCCGCTTCAAAATTGACTCGTGTTTGTAAAAGAATTTTCTCTTGGGAATACTCCAAAAAGGCTTTTTGCGTATCAACGCCCGCAACGTTTATCAAACGGAAAAAAACCATGCCCTTTTGCTCTATATAATCGTACAGCGCTTTGCGGGAATTTTCCTCTTGTATTTGACAGGGAAAAAAATCTACCTCTACGCCGTATTGCAATTTTATTTGGCTTGCCAAAGCCTCTAATTTTTCTTGGCTGCGGGCGGTTAAAAACAAGTTTTCGCCACGTTTGGCGCAGGCATGGGTATAGGCTTTGCCCAATCCACCCGTTGCGCCCGTAATGAGCGTATAGTCCATTTTCTTCTCCTTTTAAAACCCCATTTCTACCAATTCGGCACAAAGCTGACGGTAGAACGAAAATATTTTTTCCTTCTTACTCTTTTTGGTCATTAAATCTATAATTTCCGTATGGGAAACCGACTCCTCCATACAGAGTCCTTTGTAGTTGGCAAATTTAGCCGACTCTACCGACACCAAACCGTCGGAAGGACCTTGATCAAACTTTTTAAAGAGCATTAAGGGTACGTCCATTACGAAATCTTCACGGCTTTTTTCCAATACGCTGGAATAGCTTTGACAATAAATTTTTTCGTAGATATGTAAAAAATCATCTTTTCTTTGCGCCGTCAGTTGAAGCTGTTGACAGGCTTTTAAAGAGTCGGGGTGTTTATCGCCCAAAATACGGTAGCCCACATTGATGAAAAAAGCAATAATATACAATAAAACCTTGGGCAGTTTTAAAAGAGTAGAGGCAAGCGATGCACCTTGATGCGGCGTGCAAAGCGTGGTTAAAGAGGCTACCTTGTCCTCCATGCATAAATGCTGTATCATATACTTTGCATCTAAACCGCCTTTGGAATGAGCAATGAGGTTTACCTTTTGGGCTTGCTCCTCTTTTAACACTTTTTGTATATACGCCTTTAACTGTGCTGCATTGGTCTCTATTGAACCGAATGCGTCCGTAGCCGCCGTATAAACGTGATAATTTTCCATTTGTAAGATTTTTTCTATTTTGCCAAAGGCTTTAAAGAATAAAAAATCTTTAACGGCAACCCCGTGCACCAATATAATGGGATATTTGCTTTTCACGAATTTTCCCCAAATTATTCTTTTCTTTTTGTTTATTATAGCATAGGTGTAAAAGAAAATCAAAAATATAGAGTAAATAAAGTTGCTTTTTTTTTAAAAAAGTATATAATATAATAAGTACGCAGAGATGGCGGAGCGGTCGAACGCGCACGATTCGAAATCGTGTGAGGCTTTACGGTCTCCGTGGGTTCAAATCCCACTCTCTGCGCCAAAAGCAACCCGTTTGAATTTAAACGGGTTGCTTTTTATTTTTTGTTACAATAAAAAGAAATTATAGTTTCCTTTCTTAATTTTTATTTCTTTAGATGCTATAATTTTTGCAATTCAATATTCCATGCAACAATCTCTATTATATTATCTTGAAGAGGCAAAATAAAATGTCTAGATTTATTTAAAAAATCTGCAGAATCATCAACTAAATTATTTCTCAATTCTTCTATCCATGGTGAATTTTCCATTTCTAAAATATGTCTATGAAAAACTCCATTGACAAAACAATTTTTGTTATAAAACTTTTCCATAGAAACACAATCAATTGTTGTTACTTTTAAAGCTTGAAAAACTTTAAAATTTAATTTAATTCTATTTTCATGTATATCATCTAACCATACAACAATAGATGAACCACTCAACTCTATTTTTTCAAGTGGTGTAACATGAATTTCAAAATCTTTTCTTACAATATTAATCATAAATTATCTCCTCGCTACCTAACTCTTATAGATAGCCCATCAGTTATTGTTGTAAATTTCCATAACTGTCCCCTAACTTCAATTTTTGAAGCCCATTGTACATTAATTGTTTTCATCCCTGCTTGTTTGAACGCATATAATCTTCTATTATCTAATGAATAAATTTTTCCGTTTCGTTTGAATACTTTAATCGCTGGAACATCATCAGCAGAAATACTCCCGTCTTTTAAACCTTTAATCATATCATCAATAGAACCATCCTTCTTAAATTTACTAGAAATACTTTTTTGCGTATATCTAATATCTTCGGGATTTAATTTACACAAATTATGCACCAATACTTTACTATCGGTTACATAATACGTATGGAAATCGGCAATTTCAAAGTTGTAGGTGGTTTGTGATGCAACAATCTCAATAATTTTTACC
>JAFVZP010000001.1 GCA_017508105.1 Clostridia bacterium | reverse complement strand
ACCGGTGGATAAATATATCGGTGGTGCGGAGCACGCTTGCATGCACCTGCTCTACTCGAGATTTATCGCAAAGGCTCTTCGTGATATGGGCTATATCAACTTCGGCGAGCCATTCACTTCGCTCGTGCATCAGGGTTTGATACTCGGCGCGGACGGAGAAAAAATGAGCAAATCCAAGGGCAACGTAGTTAACCCTGACAGCTATATCAACGAGTACGGCTCGGATATATTCAGAATGTATCTTATGTTTGGTTTTGCGTTTGCCGAGGGTGGCGCATGGAACGACGACGGTATCAAGGCCATCTACCGCTTTGCCGAAAGAGTGGAGCGTATCGTTAGCGTTGGAGCTACGGCAGGCAACGCAGACACCTACGGTAGTGCAGAAAAAGAGCTCGATTACGCGCTCAACTACGCCATCAAGCACGTGACTGCAGATCTCGAAAACCTTTCGTTCAACACCGCGCTCGCAAGAATTATGGAGCTCGTTAACGCGCTCAATAAATACGCCGAAAAAAATGTACCTGGGGCATTTTTCCGCAAGGCATGCATGGGGCTCGTAAAGCTTATCGCCCCGTTTGCGCCTCATATTGCTGAGGAACTCAACGAGCTTATGGGCGAAAAAGGAACTGTTTTCTGCGACTTCCCTAGCGTAGACGAGAGCAAGCTCGTAAAGGACGAAATCGAATACGGCGTGCAGGTTAACAGCAAGATGAAGACCAAAATGGTGCTTTCCACCTCGCTCGACAATGCACAGATTACCGAAATCATCAAGTCCGACGACAAAATTAAGGAAATTTTGGACGGCAAGGAAATTAAGAAAATTATCGTTATTCCAAAACGACTCATCAACATTATTGTCTGATACCTTGCGTCTTTAGCAAATTTTGATGTCAAACAGCCCGTCTTTACAAAAAAGGTGGGCTGTTTTCGACAAATCGCCCCGTGGCGAAGTGGCAGTTGATTTTTATGCAAGCGCAAAACAGTTGACTAAATTGCCGTTATTTGCTAAAATGGTTTGGCTGAATACGAGCGCAGTCGCTCTCAGCCCCAAGTTAATACGTGGAGAGATATCGAAGTGGTCATAACGGACATGACTCGAAATCATGATGCCCCTTGAGGGACGGGGGTTCGAATCCCCCTCTCTCCGCCAGAAAAATGAAAGTCACGATTTATTCGTGGCTTTCTTTTTTTAGTGAGTGTAGGGTGTGAGAACCCTTTGCCGTAAGATAGGCTTGATTACTACGGTGGTATTTTCGGCAAGGGTGCGCGAACCAACGCGTCAGCGTTAGTTCAAGGTCGATAAGATGCGCCCGCCTTTCCCCCTCTTCTTACGTCAATAAAATGACGAGGACCCAACGGTGTTCGTCATTTTTTAATTGCGAATCTGTTTTTACAGGATGGTTGCGAAATACATAAAAATATGATATAATTAAAATATAAAGTCATAAAGTTTGATAAATATAATTTACAAAAGGAGGTAACCAACATGAAGAAAGCACTAACCCTTATTCTTGCCGTTATTATGATGTTTCCCTTAACTTCTTGCAATTTATATCAATATTTATCCAACAGAACATATACGATTCATTTCAATGCCAATGGTGGCGAGGGTGAAATGGATGATTTCCTCGTTGAGTCAGGCGCTGAGGGGTATATTCCAAACTGCACCTTTACCAAAGAAGGCTATGAATGTGTTGCGTGGGGCCTTGACCCCGACGGAAAAAAGATAGCAACTCATTTGGCTAATATGACACTTACTT
>JAFVZP010000014.1 GCA_017508105.1 Clostridia bacterium | reverse complement strand
CAGACACTATTATAATAAAATGATTTCTGCCGCGTTTGTGAGTGCGGCGAATCTTCTCTATAATCTCTTCGGGATTATATCCTTTTTCAGGAATTACAATCGAGGTAGCACCAACAGCCATGGTGTTCTATTTGAAGTATTCCGCCTGCCTCACCAACGGCTACGTCGTTGCGCTGTACGCCCTCATTTTACTCCTCAATATCCTGACATGGGTGGCACATAAAGAGAATATCAAGCGTCTTTTGTCGGGCGAAGAGCATCACACCGTTGTCATCAAACGGAAGAAAAAGGAATAAAATATTTTATAAAAAGCACTTGCAATTTACGGGGCGGTATGGTATACTCATATTCCCCCATACACGGGCTAGTTTTCAGATTCGATTGGCGGTGGCGGGTGCGGTAAGCACGCCGAAGGCTCGGCTTCGTAAAAACGGAAACCTTTAAATTTAAATGCAGACAATAATCGTCTCGCTTGCGTTGCTTAATTAACGCATGTCTTTCGTTCGGTTCCTATCGCCGTTCGACGGGCATCATTTGAGGTAGGGAACGGCTCTTTCGTCCTCGCCGTGGCGGAAAAGTTGTATTTTTAACGGCGCACGTTCCCTCGGGTTTGTTTGTTGAAACGCAGGGAAAAGGGATTAAAAACAAACTAAGCGTGTAGAAAGCCCATCTAAAACCGTTAAGACTCGGGTGCAAGTCCCGACTGGTCCACCAACAAAAAACGCACCTTTGTCTACCAAGAGAAAGGTGCGTTTTTTGAATGATGTTTGCCTTCGGCAAATGATGTTGGGCAACGCCCAATGATGACGTCTTCGCCTAATGATGTGTGCCTGCGGGCACATAAGGGCAAACATCGCATCATTGCGGAACGAAGTGGAGCAACATCATTTTGAGAGTAGCGAAAAACATCATATCGCCACAGGCGATGCATCATTTGACAAACAACCAATTCAATGATATAATAACAAAAAAGCAGGTGCGGCTATGAAAGAAAATAAACTTGTCGAACTCTCTATGGACTTTTCCGTTGATATTATAAACCTTGTCAAATTTATAAAATCCAACCACGAAACGGTAATTTCCAATCAAATCGGTAGAAGTGGCACCTCGATCGGTGCAAACATACACGAAGCTCAATATGCCCAAGGCAAAAAGGATTTTATATCCAAGCTTGAAATTGCGCTCAAAGAAGCAAGTGAAACGGGATATTGGCTTGAGCTGCTTTATCGTACCAAGTACATCGATGAGCAGACTTTCAAAGCCCTATCTTCAAAATGTACCTCATTAAGAGTTATGCTGATTTCTTCTTGTAAAACGGCTAAGGAGAACTTAGTATGAGTATAGGTATGGGCGATGGTGTACTTTTAGTCGTTCTTACCCCACTTTACGCACCGTTTGGTCGCTCTTAGGCAACACAAAAAGCTCCTTGAAAAAGGGGCTTTTTTGCTATGAAAACCCTTTAAAAAATTATTCTTTTGCAAATTTATTCTCAAAGGCTTGCATTATTATATCATAAGTGATATAATAAGCACGGCAAGTATTGAATTTAAGCTGCCGCAACTATAATCTTAAACGGTTTTTCACTTACTTTTACAACGTACCGATACACGCCAAGGACGGTAGCCTTGCACAAAACAGGTACTTTTTAACATACTTTGAGGATATACTTAATATTGCAGATGATTGGAATTTCAGAGCTTTACAATTTAGAACATACCAAGGCAAAGGATTATCTTAAAAATTTTGAATACCCTTGGCAGGCGTTGCAGGGCATCAAGGATTTCATCCTTTTATTGGGCGCAACCTTGCCCCAGGAAGAATACACGCAAATGGGCGAAAACGTATGGGTACATAACACCGCCCGCATCGCTCCCACGGCGTATCTCGGGGCGCCTTGTATCATCGGCGCAAACACCGAGGTGCGACATTGCGCCTTCATTCGCGGCTCGGCGCTCGTGGGTGAGAATTGCGTGGTGGGCAATTCGGTGGAGCTCAAAAACGTCATTTTATTCGACAAGGTGCAGGTACCGCACTATAACTACGTCGGCGACAGTATCCTGGGCTATGCCTCGCACATGGGCGCAGGCTCCATCACGTCCAACGTCAAATCGGATAAAACGCCCGTCGTCGTCAAGTGCGGCGAACGGCTCTATCCTACGGGCTTAAAGAAAATGGGCGCCATGCTGGGCGACTGCGTTGAGGTGGGCTGCAACAGCGTTTTAAACCCCGGCACGGTCATCGGAAAAAACACCAACGTCTATCCTCTCTCCAGCGTGAGGGGCGTCATTCCCGCCAACAGCATCTATAAGAACCAACATCAAATTGTAGACAGGAAATAGGAGAAAAATATGGGCAGATACTTCGGCACGGACGGCTTCAGAGGAGAAGCAAACGTAACCCTAACGGCAGACCACGCCTATAAAATCGGTCGCTTTTTGGGCTGGTATTACAATCAGATCAAGAGCCGCGCAGGCGATACGTCGGCGGCAAAAATCGTCATCGGTAAGGACACCAGACGTTCGAGCTATATGTTTGAATATTCTCTGGTCGGCGGCTTGGTCGCCTCGGGCGCAGACGCCTATCTCTTGCACGTTACCACCACGCCTTCGGTGGCATACGTTGCCCGCACGGACGGGTTCGATTGCGGCATTATGATTTCCGCCAGCCACAACCCGTACTACGACAACGGCATCAAGCTGCTCAACGGCAACGGTGAAAAGATGGATGAAGGCACCATCGCCTTAATAGAGGACTATCTCGACGGTAAGCTCACCGTATTCGATAAAACCTGGTCCCAAATTCCCTATGCCACTCGCTCGGGCGTGGGCAGAACGGTGGACTACGTTTCGGGCAGAAACCGCTACATTGCCTACCTCATTTCCCTGGGTATGTATTCCTTCAAGGGTATCAAGGTGGGATTGGACTGCGCCAACGGCTCGGCTTGGAACGTCGCAAAATCCGTGTTCGACGCTTTGGGCGCAAAAACCTACGTCATCAACGCCGAACCCAACGGCTTTAACATCAACGAGGGCGCAGGCTCCACGCACATCGAGGTGCTGCAAAAATTCGTCATTGAAAACGGTTTGGACGTTGGCTTTGCCTACGACGGCGACGCCGACAGATGCCTTGCCGTCGACGAAAAGGGCAACGTCATCACGGGCGACCACATTCTGTATATCTACGGCTGCTACATGAAGCAAAGGGGCAAACTCGTCACCAATACGGTGGTAACCACGGTCATGTCCAATTTCGGGCTGTATAAAGCCTTTGACGAAGCGGGCATTGATTACGCCAAAACGGCAGTGGGCGATAAATACGTCTACGAATATATGCAAAAGCACGGCAACCGCCTCGGTGGCGAACAGTCGGGGCATATCATTTTCTCCAAATACGCTTCCACGGGCGACGGTATTCTCACCAGCTTAAAGCTGATGGAAGTCATGCTCGCCAATAAAACGACCATGAGCAAACTTTGCGAACCGCTGGTCATTTTCCCGCAGGTGCTTGAAAACGTAAAGGTTACCGATAAGGACGTCGTGCAGGCGGACGCCGACGTACAGAACGCAGTTGAAGCTGTTGCCCAAAGCCTGGGCAATGCAGGCAGAATTTTGGTCCGCCCCTCGGGCACCGAACCGCTCGTTCGCGTGATGGTAGAGGCGGAAACCCAGGAGCAGTGCCGCCAATACGTTGAGCAGGTGGTGGACGTAATCAAGGCAAAAGGCTATATAAAATAAACTAAAAACAAGGAACAATCGTATGTGTGGAATTGTGGGATATATCGGAACAAAACAGGCTGCGCCCATACTGTTAGACGGACTCTCCAAATTGGAATACAGGGGGTACGATTCGGCGGGCATAGCGGTCAGAAACGGTTCTTCCAAAATTGAAGTCGTCAAAGCCAAGGGCAGACTGAGCGTTCTTTCGGAAAAGACGGACAATGGCAATCGCTTGTCGGGCGATTGCGGCATCGGACATACCCGTTGGGCAACGCACGGCGAGCCCAACGAAATAAACGCTCACCCGCACACGTCCGACGACGGCAACGTAACGGCTGTGCACAACGGCATCATTGAAAATTACCAGGAATTGAGGGAAAAGCTCAAACGGCACGGCTATCAATTTCAATCGCAAACCGACACCGAGGTTTTGACAAAAACGGTGGATTATTATTATAAAAAATACAAAATGGGGCCCATTGACGCTCTGGCAAAGACCATGGTGCGCGTGCGCGGCTCGTACGCCTTGGCGGTAATGTTTCAAGACTATCCCGAAGAAATTTATGCCGCCAGAAAGGACTGCCCCATGATTATCGGTGAAAGGGAAGGGGAAACCTTTCTCGCTTCGGACGTACCCGCCATTTTAAAATACACCCGTACCGTGCGGTATATTGACAACCTTGAAATGGCAAAACTCAATAAAACGGGCGCCACTTTCTACAATTTAGACGGCGACGAGGTGCAAAAAGAGAGCGTGCAGATCACTTGGGACGCCCAGGCGGCGGAAAAGGGCGGATACCAGCACTTCATGATGAAGGAAATTCACGAACAGCCCAAAGCCGTTGCCGATACTCTATCTTCTTCAATCCGGGACGGGCACATCAATTTTTCTAATGCCAATCTCACGGATGAAGAGCTCAAAAATCTTTCTCAAATTTACATCGTGGGCTGCGGTTCTGCCTATCACGTGGGCGCAGTAGCCCAATACGTCATCGAGGGCATGGCAAAAATCCCCGTGCGTGTAGAGCTTGCCTCGGAGTTCCGCTATCGCAATCCCATTCTGGATAAAAACGGCTTGGTCGTCGTCATCAGCCAATCGGGCGAAACGGCAGATACGCTTGCAGCCCTTCGTGAAGCCAAGGCACAGGGCGTTAAAACGCTGGCAATCGTCAACGTCGTGGGCAGCACCATCGCCAGAGAGGCGGATAAGGTATTCTATACCTTGGCAGGTCCGGAAATTTCCGTGGCAACCACCAAGGCGTACAGCACGCAGCTGGTGGCGAGCTATTTACTCGCTGTACAGCTTGCCTACGTCAAAGGGCAATTGAACGGTGAAAAATACGGGCAATTGATTTGCGAGCTGCAAGCCTTACCACAAAAGATAGAGCAGATTTTAAAGGACGAAGAACGCTTGCAGTGGTTTGCATCCAAATGCGCCAACGTACAGGACGTGTTCTTCATCGGCAGAGGCATCGACTACGCCGTATGCCTGGAAGGCAGCCTGAAAATGAAGGAAATCAGCTATATTCATTCGGAGGCGTACGCCGCAGGCGAATTAAAGCACGGCACCATCAGCCTGATTGAGGACGGTACGCTGGTCATCGGCGTTTTAACCCAGTCTGCGCTGTATGAAAAGACGTTGAGCAATATGCTCGAGGTCAAGAGCCGCGGCGCCTATCTGATGGGCTTGACCGCATGCGAAAATGGGGCAATAGAAAACACTGCCGACTTTGCAACGTATATTCCCTCAACCGAAGAATATTTTGCGGCAAGTCTGGCCGTCATTCCCTTGCAGCTTTTGGGTTATTACGTCAGCGTAACAAAGGGTCTGGACGTGGATAAACCCAGAAATTTAGCAAAGAGCGTAACGGTGGAATAACCCCCGAAAATTCAAGTATAGTCTTATTGTTTTCAATAATCAAAAAGAGAGAAGATCCAATGAAAAAAGAAAGCAACAAAAACCAATACGGATTTAAGAAAAAGAGCGCAAAATGGCTGGTAATTGCCATTATGCTCATTATTTTCGACGTCATCGCCATCACTTTTTCCTATTTTATAGGGCTGTTGACGGGGCATGAATTTATTTGGAGTACAATTCCGCAAGAGGAATTGTCGGCTTTTCTTATTTTTTCGCTTGCGTTTATGCCCTTGCAAATCGTATTCTTCTGGTTCATGCACATGTACCAAAGCGTATGGCGTTTTACGGGCTTTAAGGAGCTGGTGCGTTATATCTTCGTCACCGGTTTAGCCGCCGTCGCCCACGCCGTCGGCATTACGTTTATCTTCACGCCCATGCCGTTTGCCTATTACGTTGTTGGCGGACTGTTGCAAATGTTTGCGTTGGTGAGCGCGCGCTTCAGCTACAGAATGTATATCGAACTGCTCACCAAAAAATCCCCCGATTCCTCTAAACTGACGGCAACCCGCGTCATGGTCATCGGCGCAGGTGCGGCGGGTAGCAACGTCGTGCACGAACTCTTGCGCACGGAAACCATTCACGCCGTGCCCTGCTGTATCATTGACGACAACGCCGAACGCTGGAATTTATTTTTGGAAGACGTGCCCGTCGTCGGCGGTCGGGACGACATTCTTGCCAACGTTGAAAAATTCAAAATCGAACAGATTTATTTCTGCATTCCCTCGGCTTCGGCGGAAGCCAAGCGTGATATTTTAAATATCTGCAAGGAAACCAAGTGCGAACTCAAAATTTTACCCAATATTTATAGCTTTGTCAACGACGAAGTGTTGGTCAGCCGTTTGAAACCCGTCGACGTAGAGGACTTATTGGGCCGAGAGCCCATTCAGGTCAATATGGACGAAATTTGCGCCTACCTCGAGGATAAAACCATTCTGGTCACGGGTGGCGGCGGTTCCATCGGCAGCGAGCTCTGCCGTCAAATTGCAAACCGCAACCCCAAACAGCTCGTCATTTTCGACATCTACGAAAATAACGCCTATGAAATTCAGCAGGAATTAAAGCGCAAGCACCCCAACTTGAATTTGGAGGTTTTAATCGGTTCGGTGCGGGATGCAAAGCGCATCAACATGGTCTTTGAACGGTATAAGCCCGACATCGTCTATCACGCTGCGGCACATAAGCACGTGCCCTTGATGGAGGACAGCCCCAACGAAGCCATTAAAAACAACGTCATCGGCACATACAAAACGGCTTGCGCCGCGCTCAAAAACGGCACCAAGCGTTTTGTGCTCATCAGTACGGACAAGGCTGTCAATCCCACCAACATCATGGGCGCCAGCAAGCGCCTTTGCGAAATGGTCGTACAGAGCTTGGACGCCGTCAGCAAATCGGGCAGAGCGGACTTGCTTCCTCGGCTATATTACCATGAATCCGATAGGGAAGAGGATATCGAGCGCTTGACAAAGCTCTGTCAGGAGTCCATAAAAATCGAAAGCGTGGACAATCAAACACACACGGGCACGCAGTACGTGGCATTGCGCTTCGGCAACGTCCTGGGTAGCAACTGCTCGGTCATTCCGCTGTTCAAAAAACAGATAGAAGCGGGCGGACCGATAACCGTCACCCATCCCGACATCGTACGCTATTTTATGACTATACCCGAGGCGGTGAGCCTGGTCTTGCAGGCAGGCACCTACGCTTGGGGGGGAGAGATATTCGTCTTGGACATGGGTGAGCCCGTGAAGATAGACACCTTGGCGAGAAACCTCATCAAGCTTTCGGGCTACAAGCCGGATGAAGAGATAAAAATCGTCTATTCGGGCCTGCGCCCCGGCGAAAAGCTGTACGAAGAAAAGCTGATGGCGGAAGAAGGTTTGAAAAAGACGGCAAACGAGATGATTTTCATCGGAAAGCCCATTCCCTTTGAAATAGAACAGTTCTTAACCCAACTTACACGTCTTGCGGACGCTTGTTATAACAACAGCGAGGACATAGTGGAAATGGTACAAGCCATCGTATCCACCTTCCACCCCGTCGGAAGAACCCCGCAAGGGAAATAAAAAACAGTTATTTTTGGGAGCATCCTATCATGCAAAACAACTTACAAATCCCAAGCAAAAAAATCCCGTTTTCTCCGCCCGATATTTCCGAGCTTGAAATTGCTCTGGTGGCGGATGCCTTGCGTTCGGGTTGGATTACCACGGGGCCGAAAACAAAGCTGTTGGAGCAAAAAATCTCCAATTGGCTGGGTACGTCCAAATGCGTATGTTTAAACTCTCAAACCGCCTGTGCCGAAATGGCGCTGCGCGTTTTGGGCATCGGCGAGGGTGACGAAGTAATCACCACGGCGTATACCTACACCGCCACAGCTTCGGTTGTGTGCCACGTGGGCGCAAAATTGATTCTCGTGGACTGTCAGAAGGACAGCTTGGAAATGGATTACGATGCCTTAGCGCAAAAAATAACTTCCCGCACCAAGGCGATCATTCCCGTGGACGTCGGCGGTATTCCCTGCGACT
>JAFVZP010000013.1 GCA_017508105.1 Clostridia bacterium | reverse complement strand
CGCAACGCCAAGGAAGGGGAGTACGGCTTCATTCCCCGCAGCTGGCAGCTGGTCAAGCTGACCAAGGAAGGGGGCGAGCAGGTAATCAAACAGGGTGTTGCCGACTACGCCTTGGGAAAAACCGCCGTCTACTGCACGGACGGCAAGCATATTTTCCGCATCGCCGAGGGGAAGATTAAAAAAATTGCGGATACAGACTTCTGCCTGCATATAGACGTAGAAAATACAATATAAAATATAAAGAAATCCCGAGGGAAGCATCTTCTCCCCTCGGGATTTTTTAGGTCTGTCGCTCTTTCGGCTAACCTTGCGAAATTTTTACCACTTCGCCCGTGGCTGCGTCCTGAAATAGCACGAAATACCCTTCACTTTCTTCTGAAAGGGGCTGCACGGGCACAAAGCAGGCGTCTGAAATTTCCTCTGGCGGCGTTTTGCCGTTTGCCGGCAGGGCGTAGGCTATGTATTTTACCTCTAAATTTTCATACACCACGCCCACCAGGCAGCCGCCGGCGTCGTCTACGCGTACCCACTCGCTCTCGGGCAGGGCGCGCTTTAAATCGTTCGCCCGCTCAAACCGTTCAAATAAATCCTCTAATTCTTCGCGAATCTGGTTATAATACGCCTGTCCGTCCGTGGGCTTAAACGGGTGCAGTAAAGGCGCAGCCTCTTCATCTTTTGCCACGTCCGTCCCGTTCGGCTCCTCTTTTTGCGTATCCGTTGAAAGAGCGTCTTCATCTTTAAAATCTTGGGGTAAATCTCCGCATTCATGCGCGCACTCCTTTGCGTAATAATTGCTCGTACTCACCGCCTCGTCGTCGTAGTTCCCGTCATAGCTCCCGTAGGGCTCGCCCTTTAAAAAAACGATCTCCCGCTCGGGCGTTTTCTTGGGCTGGGGCATGGGCGCAGGCTCTTGCTTTTTGTCGGTCTTCTCGGGCATGGTCAGCCCCTCCGTCAGGAGCTTTAAGTTATACCCACCGCTGCCGTACTGCCCCGCAGCAATGCACTGCACCTCGTTGTTCTTGACGAAGCAAACCAGCGCGCAAAACCCCTTTTCGGGGTCAAAGGGGGAGTTTTCCGCCGAATATTCCCCCCGTCCCGAGAGCAGGGTAAAAATCAACCGTTCTCCCTGCTTGTCGCATAAAACGCACACGTACCGCCCGTCGGAGAGGGGGGCAAAATTGATTAAGGACAGCTGCAACGAGGACAGCTTTCCGTATTTTTCTATCCGTACCACGCCGCTCAGCGCATTCCCGTCGGCGGAGAAGCCGCCTTTGAGCTGTTTTAAAATACACATTCGTTTAATCAGTCCGTTCATAAACAAGCCGCCTTTTTGTCTTTTTTATTAAAATTATACGCCGAGAAAGTGGGAAAATATTATATTCTTTTGTCAAAAGCAGGGGAAAAACAAAAAAACCGCCGAGGTTAACGCCTCGGCGGTAAAAATATATTCTTTTAATTGGAAGCAAGGTACTGCGCAACCGTTTGATAGACGGGGGATGTGCGGCAGAGATATTTATAAGAATATACGCTGGCGTTGTCGTTTGCAGACCAAACTTCCACGTAAGCATCGCCATCATATTCGTATATACGTATATTTAAAACTACCTCGCAGGAAAGGTCTTCGTCTAACTCCAAAACGAAGGAAAGGGTCTGGGCTTGCGGGTTATAGTCGGTGTCCAGTGATACCATGCCTTGAACGGGATCGAATATGCGTGCTTTCCAATCCACAATCTGCCCGTTTTTGCAGTCGGGAGAATAGCCCACTTGTACGGAAGGGATATAGACGGGCTTCTGTACGGTTAAATTCATAGAAAACTCGTCTTCAAATACGCCGTCGAAACGGTCGAGTTTAGTCCCACCCTGTACCTTGGCCTTGGATATATCGGTCAAAGCAATGGCTTGCTTATAGCAATTGAATCCGTAGGAAAGATTGAACGCCACTTGAACGTCATCGGCTTTTACGACAACCTTGGAAGTAAATTCAGCCGAAGAAAGGGTGTTATCCTTGTTCAAAACGTATTCCATTTTCAAATTGCTAAGCGTTAAAGACACTTCGTCAAAGCTGAGTTTCATTTCTTTTTGGGTAAAATCTTCCAGCGCGTCGATTAAATCCTCTTTCCAGGTTCTGCCGAAGGCTTTCACCAAAGAATCGCCCAGCGCTTGCTTAAAGGTGGTTTCTGTAACCGAAAAGTCCAAGCCCATTGCCTGCATCACCGCATCAAACTCCTCAGAGCGCAACAGTCTTAATAAATAATCGGTTGCGGCTTCGCTTTTTTTAGGTTCTACGTTTGCCAGGTCGTTCAATTTAGAACGCACGGTGGAGGGCAGCACGCCCTCGGGAATTTCAGCCAATAAATCCTTCAGGTCGGACTGAACGTCCTCTGCCTTTTGTTCGCGCAGGAAGTAGTCGAGGTATTTTTTGACCGCTCTATGCTTCAAAAGATCGGCCAGGGTGGTGTCGTTTTCCAAGTCCTTGAGTACGGATATTAAATCTCTGGAAAATTTATATAAGCACTTGTTCAAGTCAATGGTAATTACGTTCCCTTTAATGGACAGAGAGCCCATAAAATCAAAGAAGGAGAGGGTTTCACCAATGTCAGACATGCTGTCTTCTTCCATTTCCGTGAGGGTAGCAAGATCCACGTCCAGCTGGCTTAAAATTTCCGCCATGGTCTGGTCGAAGGCTTCAAAAGAGGCCGAAAGGTCGTTAACCTTCAAATATTTATCCGTCCAATCCGAAACGGCAGCCGTGTCGTTATACGTAAAGAGCGTCTCTTCCCGTAAAAAGCCGTAGACGTACGCCGACTCAGTTTGGTATTTCTGTTTGACGGAAGTGGACATTGCGAGGTCGAGCTCTTCTTTTTCGATATTCATTTTGCTATCCAGCGAGAAGCTTAGCGACTGGGTTGTACCGGGTTGTTTAATCTGCATGGAGAAACCGGCGTCCAGCGCAAGGGCTTTCACTTCCTGGCGTTCAATCGCCGCTACGATTTCTTTGAGCTTTTCTTTATGGCATCCGGCGAAGGAAAACAGACAAAGCGTCATAATCGCACAGAGTAAAAGTGCAATAAACCTGGTTAGTTTTTTCATTTTTTTCTCCTTATAAATATTGAATTGAAGGCTGAAAGCTATATATAGTATAACATATTTTCTTCCGTCCGTCAAGATTATTAAAATTTTTTGTCTAAAAAGGCGAAAAACGGGGTAATATAGAAGTAAACGGAAAAAAATAATCGGTTTTTATCCCAAATACAAGCAATGATTATGAATAAATATATTCGCAAACATTTTACATTGTTAAAATTTTATGGTATAAT
>JAFVZP010000012.1 GCA_017508105.1 Clostridia bacterium | reverse complement strand
TTTATCAATTTAATTTAAAATCTTTTGGAGTGATAAAAAATGAATTTAAATCAGTTAGCAGATGCGTTAATCCCCGACGAAAACGTAAAACCCTTACAATATTACGAAGAAAAATATCCTTTGCGCCCCTTGGAAAAGGGAGCACAGGTCACCCGTTTGGCTCCCAGCCCCACGGGGTTCATGCATCTTGGCAATTTATACGTTGCCTTGGCGAACGAGCGCTTGGCGCACCAAAGCGGCGGCGTTCTCTATCTGCGTATTGAGGATACCGACCAAAAGCGCAAGGTAGAGGGCGCGGTCAAGGTAATTCAATCCTCTTTGAAATATTTTGGCATTGACTTTGACGAGGGTGCGGAAATTTGCGGGGAATACGGCCCGTATTATCAGCAGCAACGCGCGGAAGTTTATCACGCCTATGCCAAGGAGCTCATCCGTCAGGGCTTGGCGTATCCTTGTTTTTGTACCGAGGAGGAAATGGGAAAAACCCGTGAATACCAAAGTGAAAACAAGCTCTTGCCGGGATATTACGGCGAATTTGCCAAGTGCAGAAGCTTGAGTGAGGAGCAGATTTACGAAAATTTAAAGGCGGGCAAGCCCTACGTCATTCGTTTGAAATCGCAGGGGGACGTGAACGTAAAGCACACCTTCCACGACGAGATTAAAGGGGATATTACGGTCACCGAGAACAATCAAGACGTGGTTATTTTGAAATCGGACGGCATTCCCACCTACCATTTCGCCCATGCCATAGACGACCATTTTGTGCGTACGACCATGGTTATTCGCGGCGAGGAATGGTTAGCTTCGCTGCCCATTCATATCGAGCTGTTTAAAGTGCTCGGCTTCCGTCTACCCAAATACGGCCACAACTGTTCCATTCAAAAGATAGACGAAGAGGACGGCGCCCGCAGAAAATTATCCAAGCGCAAGGACCCCGAGGCATCCTTGGTGTTCTACCGTGAGCAGGGCTATCATCCCTTGGCGGTCAAGACCTATCTGATGACGCTGTTGAACTCCAATTTCGAGGAATGGAAGTTGAAATTCCCCGATAAGCCCATCGACGAGTTCAAGTATTCCATCTCCAAAATGGGCAAGAGCGGCGCTTTGTTCGATTTGAGCAAGCTCAACGACGTATCCAAGGACGTTTTGGGTACGCTGACCGCCGAAGAGATGTTTGATTTCATGCAGGAATGGGCAAAGACGTACGGCACCGATGCGCAACGCGCATACTTTACGGATAGAGAGTATTTGCTCAAAATTTTAACTCTGTGTATGGGCATCGGCTCCAAAAAGCGCAGAAAGGACTTCATCACCGCAAAACAGGCGGTGGAAATGCTGC
The DNA here is from genome assembly GCA_017508105.1 of Clostridia bacterium. Classification (GTDB taxonomy): domain Bacteria; phylum Bacillota; class Clostridia; order Christensenellales; family Borkfalkiaceae; genus RGIG4074. The sequence goes on along the minus strand of JAFVZP010000012.1, from coordinate 9,313 downwards.
ACTATTTCTTTGAAACGCCCACAAGCCGTGTTTACCGTCAGGACGGCGATACGGTCAAGGCGATTTTAGAGGGCTTTGCCGCCACTTATTCCGCTGCAGACGATAATTCCGTGTGGTTCAATAAGGTCAAAGCCGTAGCGGAAGGCTTGAATTTTGCCGTCGATATGAAAGCGTATAAAGCCAATCCCGAAAATTATAGGGGCAACGTCAGCGATGTCGCCGAGGTCATTCGTATCGCCGTAACTGGACTTGCCAATACGCCCGATCTTTGTACCATTATGCAAATTCTCGGCGAGCAAAGCGCAAAAGAGCGACTTCTCTCCACCGTTCAATCGCTTTAAGGTGAGAAGAGTATAACTTTTGTTTATGCCCATTCTACGTTTGCCGCAATTTACCATAAATTAAAAAAATATACAATATCTTGTCGCAAAAGTCTTGACAAAAACACAATATATAGTGTATACTAAAAAAGCCTATCACAAAAAGTGAGGGGCTTTTTGAACGAAGGAGGGGTTTTATGAAGATTATTAAAAGAAACGGCGAAGAAACCGTTTTTAACGTAGAAAAAATTATCAATGCAATTCGCAAGGCTAATAACGAAGTGTATAACGGCGATAAGCTGACAGAGGAGCAAATTCAAGAGATTGCGGACATCGTTACCAATAAGGGTAAGGGTATGATTCGCGCGCTCAGCGTGGAAGAAGTACAGGACTACGTCGAGAATGAAATCATGCGTCTTGGTAAATTCGGTTTGGCAAGAAAATACATTACCTACCGTTATTCGAGAGCCTTGGCGAGAAAGAGCAATACCACCGACGAGCAGATTTTGAGCTTGATTGAGTGCAACAACGAGGAAGTCAAGCAGGAAAACTCCAATAAAAATCCCACCGTCAACAGCGTACAGCGCGACTATATGGCGGGCGAGGTTTCCAAGGACATCACCAACCGTATTTTATTGCCGCTGGACATCGTGCGCGCACATAAAGAGGGCTTAATTCATTTCCACGACAGCGATTATTTCGCGCAGCACATGCACAACTGCGACTTGGTCAATTTAGAGGACATGCTGCAAAACGGTACGGTCATTTCGGGCACGCTCATTGAAAAGCCTCATTCCTTCTCCACGGCTTGCAATATTGCCACGCAGATTATTGCGCAGGTTGCGTCCAATCAATACGGCGGTCAGAGTATTTCCCTGACGCATTTGGCGCCCTTCGTGCAAATCAGCCGTGAAAAAATCAGAAAATCCGTAGAGGAAGAATTGAAATCGGCGGGCGTAACCAACGAACAGCTGCTCACCGAAATCACCGAAAAACGCCTGCGTGAAGAGGTCAGAAAGGGCGTACAGATGATTCAGTATCAGGTCGTCACGCTTCTGACCACCAACGGGCAGGCACCTTTCGTTACGGTATTCATGTATCTTGGCGAAGCCAGAAACGAGCGGGAGAAAGCCGACCTTGCACTGATTATCGAAGAAACGTTAAAGCAGAGAATACAGGGCGTTAAAAACGAGATGGGTGTATGGGTTACGCCGGCGTTCCCCAAGCTCATTTACGTTTTAGAAGAAGATAATATCAGAGAAGGCAGCAAATATTGGTATTTAACCGAGCTTTCGGCAAAATGTACGGCAAAACGTATGGTACCCGACTACATCTCCGAAAAGATGATGTTAAAGCTCAAAATTGACAAGAACGGAAACGGCAACTGCTATACCTGCATGGGTTGCAGAAGTTTCTTGACTCCCTACGTAGACGAAAACGGCAAGCCCAAGTACTACGGTCGCTTCAACCAAGGCGTCGTTACCATCAACTTGCCCGACGTTGCGCTGTCCTCGGATGGGGATATGGGAAAATTCTGGCAGATTTTTGAGGAGAGATTGGAAATTTGCCACCGCGCGCTCCTGTGCCGACACAACCGTTTGAAGGGCACGCTTTCGGACGCCGCGCCCATTTTATGGCAGTACGGCGCTTTGGCGAGATTGAAAAAGGGTGAACCCATCGATAAATTGCTCTTCGGAGGATATTCCACCATTTCCTTGGGTTATGCGGGCTTATACGAATGTGTAAAATATATGACGGGTAAATCGCATACCGACGAGGAAGCCAAACCGTTTGCAATTCAGGTTATGCAGTACATGAACGATAAGTGCAAGGAGTGGAAGGCCGAGCACAACATCGACTTTTCCATCTACGGCACGCCGTTGGAGAGTACCACCTATAAATTTGCCAAGTGCTTACAGCAGCGTTTCGGCATCATCGAGGGTGTTACCGATAAAAACTATATCACCAACAGCTATCACGTACACGTAACCGAGGAAATCGACGCCTTCACCAAGCTGAAATTTGAATCGGAATTCCAGCATCTTTCCCCCGGCGGCGCAATCTCCTATATCGAAGTGCCCAACATGCAGGACAACATTCCCGCCGTTTTAGAGGTCATGAAGTTCATTTATGACAATATTATGTACGCCGAATTGAACACCAAGAGCGATTTTTGCCAGGTTTGCTCGTACGACGGTGAAATTAAAATTGTCAAAGAGGACGGAAAGCTCGTTTGGGAATGCCCCAAGTGCGGCAACCGTGATCAAAATAAATTGAACGTCGCTCGCCGTACCTGCGGCTACATCGGTACGCAGTTCTGGAACCAAGGCAGAACGCAGGAAATTCAAGAGCGCGTGTTGCATTTATAATGATATGAATTACGCAACCATTAAAAAGTGCGATATAGCCAACGGAGAGGGGGTCAGAGTCTCCCTCTTCGTTTCCGGCTGTACGCATCATTGTAAAAACTGCTTCAATCAAGTGGCGTGGGATTTTAACTACGGAAACCCGTTTACGGCGGAAATTGAAGAGGAAATTTTTCAAGAGCTTGAAAAAAGTTACGTCAACGGGCTGACGCTTCTGGGCGGAGAGCCCTTTGAACCGCAAAACCAAGCGGGGCTTTTGCCGTTCGTTAAGCGTGTTCGGGAAAAATTTCCCCAAAAAAATATTTGGTGCTATACGGGCTATCTGTTCGATGAAAAGACTTGTCTTTTGAAGGAAACGCAAAAAAACTGTGAACACACCAAAGCGCTTTTGGAGAATATCGACGTATTGGTGGACGGAGCGTTTATAGAGGAGCTGAAGGATATTTCTTTAAAATTCAGAGGTTCTTCCAATCAGCGAGTCATTGATATGCCAAAGACTTTGAAAACAGGCAAAATTGTGTTATATTTAGAGTAAATATAAAGTACTATGTGTAATATAATTATAATAAAATTCAGATAAATGCGTTTATTTTTGCAAGAATTCGTTTATTATTTAATAAACGGGTTCTTTTTTTGCGCTATATATTGACTATTTTTTACAAATGCGGTATAATAAATCAATAAGGCGGAAGCAAAACCCCTTAAGGAGAAAATTTTATGAATAAAATCAAAGCAAAAAGATACGCCAAATTATTGGCGAAATGCGGTTTAAATATTAAAAAGGGGCAAACGGTATTCATAGCGGCGGCTGTTGACCAGGTGGAATTCGTTGAAATGGTCGTGGAAGAATGTTACCGTGCCGGCGCAAAACGTGTGGTCATGGTATGGCAGTGCGACTCGGTTACAAAAATCGACTACGCTTATCAAACCCTGGAAACGCTCTCCGAGGTTACGCCCTTTGCCGAAGCAAAGCTGAAATTCAAGGCGGACGACCTCTCTTGTAGGCTATTTATCGAATCCTCCGACCCCGACGCCATGCAGGGCGTGGACATGGAGAAGGTTGCCAAGGCGCGCCAGGCGCAATTTCCCATTATCAAGCCCTATCGGGATAAAATGGAGAATAAGCACCAATGGTGTATCGCTGCAGCGGCAGGCAAGGCTTGGGCGAAAAAGCTGTTTCCGACTTTAAGCGATAAGCAGGCGGTGGACGCTTTATGGGAAAAAATATTCGTTGCCGCCCGTGCGGACGGGCCCGACCCCATCAAGGATTGGGCAAGACACAACGACGATTTGGCTAAAAAATGCGATTATTTGAACGGTTTACGCCTTGTTTCTTTGGAATATAAGAGCGCCAACGGCACCGATTTAACGGTTGGCTTGAATAAAAACTGCCTGTTCCTCGGCGGTGCGGAAGCCACGCTTTCCAATAGAATGTTCAACGCCAATATCCCTAGCGAGGAAATCTTTACCTCGCCCAAGGCAGGCGTTGCGGAAGGCATCGTTTACGCCACCAAGCCGCTCTCTTATCAAGGTCAGCTGATTGAGGACTTTTCCGTGCGTTTTGCCGAGGGTAAAGTGGTGGAAGTAAAGGCTAAAAAGAACGAGGATTTGCTCAAAAAGATGGTTGCAATGGACGAAGGGGCGAGTATGCTCGGCGAATGCGCGCTCATTCCTTACGATTCACCCATCAATAACACGGGTATTTTGTTCTATAACACCCTCTTTGACGAAAACGCAAGCTGTCATTTGGCGCTCGGCCACGGTTTTACCAACTGCATGATGGGTTTTGAGGACATGACCCAAGAGGAATGCACCAAAAAGGGCATCAACGACAGCATGATTCACGTCGATTTTATGATTGGAACCAAGGATTTATCCATTGTCGGCGTAACGGCAAGCGGTGAAAGAGTGCAAATTTTTAAAGACGGAAATTGGGCGATTGATTTTTAATAAAATTTTATAAAGAAGGTAAATAAATGACCAAAATTGATATTTTTTCCGGCTTTTTAGGCGCAGGAAAGACCACGTTAATCAAGAAACTGATCGGTGAAGTATACGCAGGCGAAAAGGTCGTACTCATTGAAAACGAATTCGGCGAAATCGGAATAGACGGCGGGTTTTTACAGGACGCCGGCGTGAATATTACCGAGATGAATTCGGGCTGTATTTGCTGTTCGCTTGTCGGCGATTTTTCCAAGGCTTTGAAGGAAGTAACCGAAAAATATTCACCCGAACGCATCATCATCGAGCCGTCGGGTGTGGGCAAGCTCTCGGACGTCGTGCTTGCCGTAGAGCGCGCGAATTTGCATGATGCCAAGGTCAACGCGCTGTGCGCCGTGGTGGATGCAACCAAGTGTAAGATGTATATGAAGAATTTCGGCGAGTTCTTCAACGACCAAATCCGCTCGGCTACCTGCATCGTCATGAGCCATGCGGATAAATGCGCGGAGGATAAGCTCGCGCTCGCCGTTTCCATGGTGAAGGCTGAAAATCCCCACGCCACCGTGGTTACCACTGCGTGGGACAAGCTCTCGGGCGGGGATATTTTGAATGCGATGGAGAATAAAGATAGCTTGCAGGCAGAGCTTGAAAAGCTCGCCCATGCGCACCAACATACGCACGAACATCATCACGAGCACGGCGAAGACTGCCATTGCCATCACTGCGAGGAAGAACGCCACCATCACGAACATGAACATCACCATCATGAGCACGGCGAAGAATGTCATTGTCACGAGCATCACCACGAACATCATCATGAGCACGGCGAAGAATGTCATTGTCACGAGCACCATCACGAACATCATCACCACCATGCAGACGAAGTGTTTACGAGCTGGGGTGTAGAGAGTAGCCGAAAATTCACAAAAACCGAGATAAAAACGGCGTTGCAGGCGCTTTCGGATAGCCAAAAATACGGTACGGTATTGCGCGCCAAGGGCATTGTGGACGCCTTGGATGCAGACGGGAAATGGATACATTTCGACTACGTACCCGACGAACCCGACGTACGCACGGGCGAGGCAGGTGTTACGGGCAGACTGTGCGTTATCGGCTGTCAGCTCAACGAACAGGCATTGAAAGAGTTGTTCAAGGTATAATATAAAAATAATACGAGGAAAGTAAAGATATGTCGGCAAAAAGATTACCCAAAGAGACGCCCGTATACCTGTTTTTAGGTTTTTTGGAATCGGGCAAGACCAAATTCATTCAAGAAACCATGGAGGACAAGCGCTTTAATACGGGTGAAAAGACCTTGCTTCTCGTCTGCGAGGAGGGCGAATTGGAATACGACGCCTCCCGCTTTGCGCCCAAGGGCGTGGAGGTTTTATATATTGACAAGGAGAGCGAGCTGACCCAGGCGCGTTTGACCGAGTTCCAAAAAGAAAAGGGCATTGAACGGGTGGTTGTGGAGTACAACGGTATGTGGCTGCTCGATACCTTTTTCGAGGCGATGCCCGAGGGCTGGGCAATCAATCAGATTATGATGTTTGCCCAAAGTGATAGCATTTTGGACTACAACCGTAATATGCGCCAGCTCGTATACGATAAAATGCAATACGCCGAACTCATCGTATTCAACCGTTTAAACCCCGATAAAACGGATAAAATGGAGCTGCATAAATTGGTGCGCGCCATCTCCCGCCGCCCCGACATTATTTACGAGGACGTAAACGGCAAGGCGGAATTTGACGAGATAGAGGACCCGTTGCCCTTCGACGTCAACGCGCCCGTCGTGGAGATTAAGGACGAAGACTTTGCGCTCTTCTACCGTGATATTTCCGAAAAATTGCAGGAATATGACGGGAAAACCGTTCGGTTTAAAGGCATTGTCGCTTGCGATAAGCGCTTGAAAGAAGGCACCTTCGTTTCGGGCAGACACGTCATGACCTGTTGCGAGGACGACATTCAATATTGCGGCATCGTTGTCATCGGGGACGGTTCTCTGTCCCTTGCCACCAGAGATTGGGTGCTTGTAGAAGGTAAAATCAAGCTGGAAAAGCACAAGGTGTATAACACCGTCGGTCCGGTTATCTACGCCAATAAAGTGGTAAAATGAGAAAAGCCCGAACAGGAGCTTGCCACCTTCTTTTAATTCTATATAATAAAGTCCTGACGACGGGTGTTGCGCCCGTCGTTAATTTTTTAATTTTTTCTTCAAAAACTCTTGACAACCCAAAAAATATATGCTATGATTTTAATATCAAAATGATATCACTTTTTCAGGAGGGTGAAAAAATTATGAACGAACAAATCAACGAGAGAGAATTAAAGGCAGCGAATGGCTGGGGCGCATTGGTTCTGGTTATATTGGGTATGTTGGTAAGCGCAGCTTTCTGCATCATTATCCCCGTTGCCGTGAACGATGAAAACAGCGTGTTGAACGCATTCATCGTCATTCCCATTCTGGCGCTCTGCGCTTTGGGTATGCTTTGCGCAGGCTTTAAAGTGGTAAACCCCAATGAGTCGTACGTACTCACGCTGTTCGGTAAATATTACGGAACCTTAAAAGAGGACGGCTTTTATTTTGTCAATCCCTTTACGGCGGCAATCAATCCTGCGGGCAACGTAGTGGGCATCGGCGCCAAAAAGGTATCCTTGAAAGCCATGACACTGGTCAACGATAAGCAAAAAGTCAACGACGAGGACGGCAACCCCATTGAAATCGGCGTGGTCGTCATTTGGCGCATTACCGACACGGCGAGAGCGGTGTTCAACGTGGATAACTACTATTCGTTTATTTCCACTCAGTGCGATTCGGCAATCCGTCAGGTTGCCCGTCAATACCCTTACGACGTATCCAACGACGACAACGAAAAGACGTTGCGCGGCTCCGCACAGGAGATTGCCGACGTATTGAAGGCTGAATTGCAAGAGCGTGTGGATATGGCAGGCATTGAAATTATGGAAGCAAGAATTTCCCACCTTGCCTATGCGCCCGAAATTGCGGCGGCAATGCTGCAACGCCAACAGGCTTCGGCGATTATTGCGGCAAGACAAAAGATTGTGGACGGCGCCGTTTCGATGGTGGATATGGCACTTAAAAAGCTCTCGGAAAACAACATCGTGGAATTGGATGACGAGAGAAAGGCACAGATGGTTTCCAACCTCTTGGTGGTGCTCTGCGGCAATAAGGACGCACAGCCCATCGTAAATTCCGGCAGTATTTATTAATAAATATGAGAATTGGATTTGGATTTAACAGAACGCAGAAGGCAGAGCTGAACGAGATGGCTGAGTTCTGCTTTCTCGACCAAGATTTATTGAACAAATACCGCGCAAAAAAGAAAGTAATCGACACGTTCACGCTGATTGTTTGCCTTATTTGGGTGGGAATCGTCATAGTTTTAGCAATTTTAAACCCCGAAGGGGAGATAGACGATTTATCCCTGCCTCTGGTTTTCGGCTTGCTCTTGCCGTGTATATTGCTCCTTGCGGGTATACAGCTTGTATGGAATATACAAAAAAACAAGCTGTTTGCGTTGAGCGAAAGTACGTTTCCCAACGATGAACAGGGCAATTTGCGCAGAAGGTTGATTAGACTGCTTAGCGGGTACAACAGCCGTTTTATGCCCATAGTGGCGGCGGTGTATCTTGCTATCACCGTTTGCCTTTTTGTCATGGAATATTTTTTGGGCGAGAGCATTTTATTTATTATAGTTACTATGTCGCTCCTGCTTATTCCCATTGCGCCAATCTTATTCTTTTCCATGCGTTTTATGCGAGAATTAAGAGAAATTCAAGATAAAATACAGGCAAATAATACCCCTTACGCCGACGTTGAAAATAACCCGTATAAATAGTCGGACGTATATAAACCATAAAAGGACGTTGTGATATTTTGGACAAGAAGAACGATAAAAAACAAATACCGCTTCGGCTATCCAAGCAGTTATACGACCAGGTGATGCAGTGGGCGGAGGATGATTTCCGCTCGCTCAACGGACAGATAGAATACCTCTTAACCGAGGCTGTTTTATCGCGCCGTAAAAAGAAGCTCAACGGGTTAAAAGAGGAATGATTGTCTTGAAGTGTGAAGCGACAAAGAGGCTTTTTTGGCTATAAAATTCAACACCATTATTTTTGGAGAACCATAACAAAATGCAAACACAAATTTTAAAAATTGAAAATTTACGAAAGACCTTTCATTTATCCCAAAAACAACGAAAAATCGAAAAGACTGACCGACGGGAAAAGGTAGCGGTGGATAACCTTTCGTTCTCGGTGAACGAAGGGGAGATTTACGGCCTGCTCGGTCCCAACGGCGCGGGAAAAACCACAACCTTGCGCAGCATTGCAACCTTACTCAAACCGGATAGTGGGGATATTTTCGTGGGCGGCGTATCAGCGGTTAAAAATCCCGACGGCGTACGCTCGCAAATCGGGTTTATGACGGGAGAATTGAAGCTCGAGGAGTTCTTCTCGCCCAATTACCTCTTCGACTTTTTCTCGGATTTACACGGCATCGAGCCGAGCGTTCGCGAGCAGAGAAAGCATAACCTCTTTCAAAAATTCGGCATCGATACCTTTGCCGAGGTGCGTGTGGGCGATTTATCTACGGGTATGAGGCAAAAGGTGTCCCTGGTTATTTCCATCGTGCACGACCCCAAGATTATCATTTTTGAC
>JAFVZP010000011.1 GCA_017508105.1 Clostridia bacterium | reverse complement strand
GATGGACGCACCAATTGTGCACCTGTTGTCACGCCAGTGGCACAGCAGGGTAGCGAAGTGCGGATGAGATAAACGCTGAAAGCATCTAAGTGTGAAACTCACCTCAAGATTAGGTATCCCATATCGTAAGGTAGTAAGACCCCTTGAAGACTACAAGGTTGATAGGTCGGAGGTGTAAGTGCGGTAACGCATTCAGCTGACCGATACTAATAGGTCGAGGGCTTGATCTCATAATAATGAGAAGAAAGCTTTTCAATATAAATCTTCTTTTACAAAAAGAAAAAAACTATAATTTTACGAGCAACTAAATCCTTGGATTTTCTTTTGTGATATTTTTAAAATGCTAAACGCTATACAGTTGTAAATCTTCCGAACTAAAATTGTTATATCTCGCTTTGAAAAAAGCGGTATATATACCATTGTGGTGACTATAGCGAAAAGGATCCACCTGTTCCCATTCCGAACACAGAAGTTAAGCTTTTCTGCGCCGAAAGTACTTGTCGGGTCACTGACCGGGAGGATAGGTCGTTGCCACATTTCATTAAAGCATTCGTTGAAATATACGGATGCTTTTTTCTTTCCTTGAAAGGCTCGGATACTTTTTTCTTTACTTTCTCTTGACTTTCTTCGGGGAGCGTGTTACAATACAGACAAAAAGGAGGTGTACTGTATGCAAGAAATCAAAAAGAAACTGATAAAGTCCGGTTGGCTACTCGTTGGCGCCATTGCTCTCACCGCACTCGTTGCATTCGGAGGCGTCTATCTTTTAGCGCAATTTCCGCAAGGGGAGAATGGAATCGGATTGGCGGTCATATTAATATTGGTGGTCTATACCTTCCCTTTAGCGGGCGGATTTTTAGCCCTGCAAATTATTTTATCCTTGATTGCAATCAAATGGAGCATTCATTTCTTTCTCGGGATCGTCAACCTATTGGAGGGAATAGCGGCTTTGATGTTCTACGGCTGGTTGGCCGCGGCGTGCTTCCACGACTTTATTCTTCTTGCCGTCATATTCATCTTGGGCATGGTATGTATCTTGCTCGCGGCAATTGCACTCATTCGAACCATGCTTGCCTACCGTAAGGCAAAAAAAAGCAAACTCATAAAAGGGCGTTAAACTTCACATATTAAGAACATAGGGAATATACATGCTAACCTTTCAGGACCTAAAAGACAATTCAGACATCAAAGCCTATATCCTGCAAGCAGACGAGGCGCTTCGCTCACTCGGTTATACCGAGCACGGCGTTGCGCACGCTACAATCGTCGCCCAAACGGCGGCCTATCTATTGCAGACGCTGGACTATTCCGCGCGTGAAATTGAGCTGGCGAAAATTGCCGGTTATCTGCACGATTTGGGCAATTTAATCAACCGTGTGGACCATTCGCAAAGCGGCGCGCTTCTCGCCATGCATCTATTGAAAAATCAAGGCATGCCCCCCTCGGAAATCGCAAAAATCGCCTGCGCCATCGGCAATCACGACGAGGGCACGGGCACGCCCGTCAGTCCTTTGGCTGCGGCGCTCATTCTGGCGGATAAGTCCGACGTGCGCCGTTCGAGAGTGCGGGATAGGCGGGGCTCGGGTTATTACGATATTCACGATCGGGTCAATTATTCCGTAACGCAAAACGATTTAAAAATCAATGCCGAAAAGACGGCGGTGCGCTTGACTTTGACCATTGATAGCGAGCACAGTTCGATTATGGAGTATTTCCAAATCTTCACCGAGCGTATGGTATTGTGCCGTGAGGCGGCAAAAAAATTGAATTTAAAATTCGAATTGGTCATTAACGGACAACGCTTGGTATAAATAAAATATTTTTTTCACATACTGAGAGTATGAACAAAGATAAAGCAAAAACCAAGGAAATTGACGAGGCCGAGGCGGTGAGCGCCAACGAAATGACCGGACTCATTCCCGCGCGTCCCGAAACAGAGGACAACGAGGACAATTATTTTCAAGTGCTGCACTATAAGAGCGGCAGAAGACGGAGCAAGAAATAATCTTGCCCGTTTTTTTCTTGATAAAATTATAAACGCAGGTTAAAAAAGTCTTGCGCTCTCGTGCGGGTTGTGTTACAATGAATAAGAACACAACCAAACAAACAAAAAAGGCGTTTATTTTTATGAGCAAACCATACCAAGCCGTCATATTCGATTTAGACGGCACGCTGTTAAACACGTTGGACGACTTACATGCCGCCGTCAACCATACCATGTCTGCGCTCAACCACCCTTTGCGCACCAAAGACGAGGTGCGTTCCTTCGTCGGGGATGGCATTAAAGAGCTCATCAAGCGCTCTTTGCCCGAAGGGAATACCTCGGACATGGTGCCCGCCTACGATATTTTCTGTCGGTATTATTCCGAGCATAACGCCCAAAAAACCCTGCCGTATGCGGGCATGGTGCCCCTCGTTCAGCGATTGCGGCAAAGCGGCGTTCAAACGGCGGTGGTTACCAATAAAATCGATTTTGCCGCCAAGGCGCTTTGCGATAAGTTTTTCCCCGACTGTTTTCACACCGTCATCGGCGCGCGTGACGGCTTGGCGAAAAAGCCCTCGCCCGACGGCGTGTATCAGGCGCTCAGTCAAATGAACGTACAAAGAGCGCACGCCGTGTACGTTGGGGACAGCGACGTGGATTTTCAAACGGCAAAAAACGCAGGGCTGGACTGCATATTGGTATCCTGGGGCTTTCGGGACAAAGCGCTGCTGGAAAAGCTACAGCCGCTTGCCGTAGCAGACGATGCAAAATCGCTGCAAAACCTACTGTTAGGAGAGGAGTAATACGGGCATGGGTATATCGAAATTAGATTTAATGAAATTATTTGACGCTTACGACAGCGAGATCAGCTTGGGCGATTTTTCGCCCGAGGAGCTGGAGGATTTATATTACACGCTCTCTGCCGACCCGCGTCCGCAGAGCCCCGAGGAGTTCAAGCGTCGGTACTTTGAGTTCTACGACGACGTCAAGGATAAATCATTAAAAAAGCAGGATTGGTAAGAGGGCATGTACCGTTATTTGATTTTTGACGCCGACCACACGCTCATCGACTTTAATGCAGACGAAAAATCGGCGTTCAAGCGCACCTTTTCGCACTTCAACGCCGCCTACACCGAGGCGGATATACATCGGGCATGGGTGCTCTCTTATACCGTTTGGGCGGAGCATGGGTTAAACGATATCCACACCGAAAGGATTCAAAAAACGTTTCACGAGGAATACGTCAACCACCTGCCCGACCTCTTTTCCCGCATCAAGTCGGAGCTATACATACCCGCTTCCGAAGCCGAGCTTACCCGCCGTTTTTTAACCGAGCTGAACGCGCAATCCAAGGTGTTGGGCAACGCGCTTTCTTACATAAAGACGCTTGCCGAGCGGTATAAAATCTGCATTGCCACCAACGGGCTTTATGAGATGCAGTCGTCGAGATTGCAGGCGTTTTTACCCCACACGCACGCCTTTTTCGTGTCCGAAACGCTGGGAATCATCAAGCCCAACCGTGCGTTCTTCACGGGCATGCTTACCGCCTTGCAGGCAAAGGCGGAAGAATGTCTGTTCATCGGCGATTCGCTCACCTCGGACGTGGCAGGCGCCAATACGGTGGGCATGGACTGCGTGTGGTTCAACCCAAAAGCAAAACAACTGCCCGAGGGCTACACCGTCAAGGGGCAGATTGAAAAAATAGAAGATTTGCAAAAATACCTCTAAAGAAATATAATATTGATAAAAGAAAAAAAAGGAGCGTTGGTTCTATGAAAATATATCAAAGCGTAACCGAGTTGGTCGGGCATACCCCCTTGCTCTGGGCGAAAAATTACCAAAGCGCCACGGGCGCACGGGGCAATTTATTTGCAAAATTGGAATACCTCAACCCCACGGGCAGCGTCAAGGACAGAGTCGCCAAAGAGATGATAGAGTCCGCCGAGCGTTCGGGAAAATTGCAAGCAGGCGGCACGGTCATCGAGCCGACGAGCGGAAATACGGGCATCGGCATTGCGGCGATAGCCGTGGCGCGTGGCTACCGTGCCATCATCGTCATGCCCGAAACCATGAGCATAGAGCGCAGAAACCTCATCAAGCTCTACGGCGCTGAGGTCGTATTGACCGAGGGCGGCAAGGGCATGAGCGGCGCCATTGAAAAGGCGAACGAGCTGCAACAATCGCTCAAAAATGCCGTCGTACTCGGTCAGTTTGACAACCCCGCCAACCCCGAGGCGCACTACCGCACCACGGGCGTGGAAATTTACGAGGATTTAGACGGCAAAGTGGATATTCTCGTCGCGGGCGTGGGTACGGGCGGAACGCTCACGGGTACGGGCAGATATTTAAAAGAGAAAACCCCCAACGTCAAAATCGTGGGGGTGGAGCCCGCCTCTTCTCCCATATTGACCAAGGGGCAGGGCGGAGCGCATCAGATTCAAGGTATCGGCGCAGGCTTCGTGCCCAAGGTGCTGGATACGGGCGTTTACGATGAGATTATCGCCGTCAAGAACGAGAGAGCCTTTGAACACGCCAAGGCCTTTGCCAAAGCCGAGGGAGTTTTGGTTGGCATTTCCGCGGGTGCGGCGCTCTACGCCGCCACACGCTTGGCGCAGCGCGAGGAGAACGTCGGCAAAAATATCGTAATCATTCTGCCTGACACGGGGGATCGGTACCTCTCCGTCAAGGAATATACCGAATAAAAAAATAAAAACGCCGTGCGCAAAGCACGGCGTTTTTTAAGGCATGGGTAGGG
>JAFVZP010000010.1 GCA_017508105.1 Clostridia bacterium | reverse complement strand
GAGCGCAGACGGATTTTTACCACGCCTAAGTTATTGATTTCGTCAATTTTGATTTGCGTGTAGAGCTTGCCGTTATTTTCTAAAATGGAGCGCATCTCGTCGGTGGTGATGGCGTCGATGCCGCAACCGAAGGATACGAGCTGCACGAGGTTGATGTCGTCCTTATCCAGAACGTACTCTGCGGCGCGGTAAAGTCGGGCATGGTACGTCCATTGATTGAGTACGTTGACCTTGACGAGGTTGGCTTTTTCCGCCACGCAGTCCTCGGAAAGCACGGCAAAGCCCAAGGAATTTAAGAGCTTGTTGATGCCGTGGGAAATTTCGGGGTCGGTGTGGTACGGTCTGCCCGCCAAAACAACAATCTGCTTGCCCGTCTTGCGAGCCTCGAAGAGGATTTCTTCGCCCTTTTGCACCACGTCGGCGTGATACTCTTGCATGCGGCGGAAGCCCTCGTCCAAGCCCTTTTCAATCTGTTTTGCAGAGAGCTTGTATTTTGCGAGCGCTTTTTTAAGCGCTTTTACCGTACTCTTACGAATGTTCGGTTCGATATAGGGCATGATGAAGTTATCGTCGTTCAAGCGTTCGTTATTTGCCTTCAACAGCTCGGGATAGTACGCCACGACGGGACAGTTGTAGTGGTTCATCGAGGCGTGCTCGTTTAAGTTATAGCTTTCGCAGGGGTAGAAAATGAAATCCACGCCCTCGTCCAACAGACTTTCGATGTGTCCGTGAATGAGCTTGGCGGGATAGCAGGCCGTGTCGCTTGCCACGGTGTGCTGACCCTTGAAATACAGTCGGCGGGAGCTTCTTTCGCTTAAAACCACTTCAAACCCGCACGATTCAAAGAAGCCCGCCCAAAGGGGGAGCTGCTCATACATGACCAGCTGCAGAGGAATACCCACCTTGGGCTTACCCATGCCTGCGTTTTCGCGGGTTATGCTGTTTTGAATACGCTCGTATTTATAGGCGTAAATATCTAAGGGATTGGTGGGCACTTTCATGCCTGCGCCACGCTCGCACTTGTTGCCGGAGATGTATTTTCTGCCGTCGCCAAAGGTGATAATGTTGATATTGCATTTGCTCGTACAGCCGTGGCAGTTGGTTGAACGGGAAGCGTAGGAGAACTTGTTTAAGTCCTCTTCGTTCGCCAGCGTGGACGCCTGGGATTTTTTCTGAATGGCTTCCTTGGCGTATAGCGCCGCACCGAAGGCGCCCATCAGACCTGCGATGCCCGGGCGCACGACGTTTTTGCCGATTTCCTTTTCAAAGGAGCGAAGCACGGCGTCGTTTAGGAAGGTACCGCCCTGCACGACGATGTGTTTGCCCAGCTCGTCGGGAGTTTTGGCGCGGATTACCTTATAGATTGCGTTTTTCACGATGGACGAGGACAGACCTGCGGAGATGTCCTCCACGCTTGCGCCTTCCTTTTGCGCCTGCTTGACGGCACTGTTCATGAATACCGTACAGCGGGAGCCCAGCTCCACGGGACGCTTGGCGAACAGGCCGAGCTTGGCAAACGATTCGATGTCCATACCCATGGCTTTGGCGAAGGTTTGAATGAACGAACCGCAGCCCGAGGAGCAAGCCTCGTTGAGCATAATGGAATCGATGGCGTGATTTTTGACCTTAAAGCATTTGATGTCCTGACCGCCGATGTCGATGATGAAGTCGACTTCGGGGTTGAAATGGAGTGCCGCCTTGAAGTGCGCCACCGTTTCTACGATGCCGAAATCCACTTTGAGCGCGGCTTTGATTAAATCCTCACCGTAGCCCGTAACGGCACTGCCCTTGATGTTAATTCTATCCCCCGTTAAAGCATAAATTTCCTTTAACTTTTCCACGATGATATCCAAGGGTTGACCGTTGTTGCTCTGGTAGTGTGAATATAAAATTTTACAGTCGGGCGTGATTAAAATGACCTTAGTGGTGGTAGAGCCGCTGTCGATACCGAGGTATGCGTCCCCCGTATACGAATGAATGTCGGCAAAGTCCAAATCACTCTCGTTATGGCGCGCGATAAAGGCGTCGTACTCCGCGCGGTTTGCAAAGAGCGGCTCGCCCGTAACGACCTCGTCGCTCTCCTTGACCCTTTCAACCTTTTCGATGATGTCCTCAATGGCGCAAGCGTCCAAGTTTTCGGCGTACAGCGCGCAGCCGATGGACATAAAGCAGGGAGCGTTTTCGGGGAAAATGGCGTGTTCCTCGTCCAATTTCAACGTATCGGTAAACGCCTTGCGCAAGCCCTTTAAGAAATGCAAGGGTCCGCCGAGGAAGAGCACCTTGCCCTTGATTCTTCTGCCCTGCGCCAAGCCCGATACCGTTTGGTCGACGACGGCTTGGAAGATGGATGCGGAAATATCCTCTTTTTTACAGCCCTGGTTGATGAGCGGCTGAATGTCGGATTTTGCAAATACGCCGCAACGGGAAGCGATGGGATATACCTTTTCGGCTTGCATAGAAAAGGCGTCCATTTGATCGACGGAGATGTCCAAAAGGGTGGCCATTTGGTCGATAAACGCGCCCGTACCGCCGGCGCACGAGCCGTTCATACGCTGTTCGGTGCCGCCCGTGACGAAGATGATTTTAGCGTCCTCGCCGCCAAGCTCTACCGCAGCGTCTGCGTCGGGATAGTATTTGCGAATGGCGATAAATGCCGACTGCACTTCCTGCACGAAGCCGATGCCGCTGCGTTGCGCCAAGCCCAAGCCGGCGCTGCCCGTGATACAGGCACGGTAATCCTCGTGCCCCAGTTGGGCGTATACCTTTTTCAGCTCGCCAAGCACGCACTCTTTGACCTTGGCAAAGTGGCGTTCGTAGCTCTTATATAAAATTTGGTCTGTTTGCGGGTCGATAACCGTAACCTTTACGGTGGTAGAGCCCACGTCGATACCGAGTAATTTAGACATAATCAGCGTCAGTTCCTCTCTTGTTGGATTCTTATTTTATCTGCATAGATAAAATATATTATTTCAAGATGTATTATATCACAACCAAAAATAAAAAACAAGGGTTCAAAGCGAGTAAAAAAAGAAAAATACGGATAAACTTATCCGTATTTCCCACTATTTTCTTGTATTCTCGTATTTTTTTCTGGTTGCAATGCCGCCACGTATGTGCCGTTCGTTTAAATTTTTATCCAAAACCGCACGAACGCTACGGTATAACGGCAGGTCAAATTCCCTCAAGCGTTCGGTTACGTCCTTATGCACGGTGGATTTACTCGTTTGAAAATGAGCGGCACAGGCGCGCACCGTGCAGCCCGTTTCCAATATGTATTCGGCGTGCGTGCGCACTCGCTCTTCAATGTATTCCCACACCTCAAAGCCCCCTTCGACTGTTTTTTGCTATGCTTTAACTTATGTCGAAGTTTGCCTGTTTATGAGTTGTTTTTCGTTATTCTCCGCTCGAAAAGAAAAGTACTGCCCACGCCCCTTTTAAGATAATTTTCATATCCAACCAAAAGCTGCGCTTGCGGATGTATTCCATGTCCAGCTCCAACCATTTTTCAAAGGGTAAATCGTTGCGATTCTTCTCAATTTGCCAAAGACATAACAGCCCGCCCTTGACCTGTAAGCGCTCCCATTCCTTTTGAGTGTATTTTTCCACCTCGGACGGCAACGGCGGACGGGGGCCCACCACGCTCATGGTGCCGTTTAAAACGTTGAACAGCTGAGGCAGCTCGTCCAGCGAGGTCCTGCGTAAAAATTTGCCAAACTTGGTGACGCGAGGGTCGTTCTTGATGCGACAAATGGGACCGTTCATTTCTATCAAATTATCTTGAACGAGCTGCTTGGTTATTTCTTGGGCGTCGGGGCGCATGGTGCGGATTTTAAAGAATTTAAAGGTCTTTCCGTCCTTGCCCACACGCTCACTGATATACAGCGGATTGTGAAAATCTTCCAGCCACTTGACGAGCAGACAGACGAGGAGTACGGGCGAGAGAAGAATGATGGCAAGCAAGGAAGAAAGCACGTCGAATACCCGTTTGAAAAAGAGATAACAGCCGAGCGCAACGTCGGTATTTTTCTGCTTCAAAACTCTCACCCCCTCTCTTGCGGTATAAAAAAACCTACGGTTTTAACTTAAAACCATTATAGCACAGAAATTGAAAAATTGTCAACGGAAAAAATAAAAATCCGCCTTTTCACACTGTTGAAATGCACGCATCTTTTAGCCAAAAGAAACGACCCATGCCCGAAAACAAATAAAAAAACACCCGTGAATTGCACGGGCGTTCTTTTATTTAAAAATTATTGTTCTTTGTTCTTTTTGCCGGCTCTTTTTTTGGTTGCGCTCTGCGCAACGATGCCCTCGGTGCCGATTTCGAGGAATTTCAATACTTCGTTATACAAATTCTCCGTGGTGGAAACCGCCTTGAAGCGAGGCTCCTTATAGCGGAGCTCCTGCAAGCTCTTGGGCACCTTCATTGCCGTTAAGAGATTGAGGCGTTTTACGCCCTTGAAGCTGTCCTTAACGTCGTTACCCGTGAGCGCGTACAAAACGTCCTGCGGGAATTTATAGGGGCTTGCCGTGGATACCACCACCATGTTGGGCTGAGGGGTTTTATCCTTGGGCAGCTTTTCCTTTTCGCATTTTTCGATATATTCCTGCGCAACGCTCATGGCAACGCCGGTGTGCGTGTCCATGGGATAGCCGTAGTTACAGAAGAAATCGTACATACATTCCACCGTGCCCTCTTCGTTGGTAGAACCGGCGTAGAAGGATTCGTTGATGCGCTGCAGCTCCTCGGCGGTAACGGTGTATTCGCCCTCCTTGACCAATTTTTCCATACGCTGTTTGGTGAGAGCGGCGTTTCTGCCCGAAAGCTCGAAGAGCAAACGCTCTAAATTGGAGGAGATTAAAATGTCCATAGAGGGGGACATGGTCTTATAGAACTCTCTGTGACAGTCGTATTTACCCGTCTGAATGAAGTCGGTTAAGATGTTGTTTTTATTGGAAGCGCACACGAGCTTTCCGACGGGTAAGCCCATTTGCTTGGCGTAATACGCCGCCAAGATATTGCCGAAGTTACCCGTGGGAACGGTGAAGTCCACCTTTTCGCCGATTTCAATCTGACCTGCCGAAACGAGATCCAAATAAGCCGAGAAATAATAGGCGATTTGGGGCGCCAGACGTCCGAAGTTGATGGAGTTTGCGCTGGATAAGAGGGTGTTTTTGCTCTTTAAATCGGCCTTGTACTGCTCGCTGTTGAAGATGCGCTTGACCGCCGTTTGACAGTCGTCAAAGTTGCCCTTGACTGCCACGACGTTGGTATTGTTGCCCTCGGTGGTGCACATTTGCAGCTTTTGCATCTTGGAAACGCCCTCGTCGGGATAGAATACCATAATTTTAATGCCGTCGGCGTCCTTAAAGCCCTCCAACGCTGCCTTGCCCGTGTCGCCCGAGGTGGCTACGAGGATTAAAACCTGTTCCTGAATGCCGCAGAGGTTGCAGCCCTCACGCAAAAGATAGGGCAGAACGGTGAGCGCCATGTCCTTGAAGGCGCAAGTGGGGCCGTGGAACAGCTCGAGCATGTATACGCCGTTGGAAATTTTTACCAAGGGAGCAGGGTCGCCGCCGTCGAACTGCGCATAGGCGCGCTCGCAGGCGTTCTTCAAGCCCTCGTAATCGTAATCGTCTAAATATTTATGAAGCACGAATGCCGCACGTTCGGGATAATCCATGGAGAGCATGTCGTTAAGCTCTGCCTCGGAAACGGTGGGAAAACGCTCGGGAACGAACAGCCCCCCGTCGTCAGCCAAGCCCAATACGATTGCCTGTGCACCCGTTACTTTTTGCGCTCCGCGCGTACTGAAAAAATACATAATATTCACTCCTCGGCGAAAAAGCCTTAATTTTCGCCAAATTCTTAACTTGTATGATGTATAAAAAAGCTAAAAAAAACCTCAGGCAAAGCATAAGTTCTGCCTGAGATTGACTTCCTTGAATGAGCGGTTCTTTACCTTACAGATACTTTGCGATGAAGGGAGGCATTTCCTCTCTCGTCGCGCTGCAAGCGATGGAAATTTTGATGTTCTGTTCATCGCTTACCTTTTCAAGCATATAGAAGAAGGCCGCCATTTCGGAAAGAGGCTTGCCCGTAATTCTGCTGGCTCCGTCGATGTACAGGTATTCATTGTCGTTGTTTGCCGCAATGATCCCCTTGATGAAACCGCAAAATGCCTCTTCTCCGGCTATATTAAATTCCGATAAATCGATAAACCGAACTTCACGCTTCAAATCGAACATATAACGCTTGGTATCAGATATGAATATAGCGAGCCCTTTCGCCGTAGCCACGGCGGCGTTGGCTTGTTCGATGAGTTGCTTGGTTTTTCCGGTTCCCTTCGGTCCGTAAACAATATTGATCATAAATCCTCCTTAAAATTTACGGGCATAAGTAATATTTTTAGCTTTAAAAAAGTTCACCCGTATTTGCTGTTTCTATTGTATCAAAGATTTATGATAATTTCAAGACCTTTTTGAAAATTTGTTGAAAAATTTTTTTGCGCCTTATTGCAGGCTCTTGACAAACCGCTCAATGCGGCTCAAGCCCTCCTCGATGTCCTGCAGGGAGAGTGAATAGGAAAGACGCACGCAGTCCTCTGCACCGAAGGAAATTCCGGGCACGACGGCTACCTTTTCCTTTTCCAGGAGCTCGGCGGCAAAGTCGATGGAATTTTCAATCGTCTTTTCGCCGCTCTTCTTGCCGTAGAGGTTGTCCACGACCATCATTACGTAAAAAGCGCCGTGGGGAGTAACGTAGGTTACGCCGTCCATTTGGTCGAGCTTTTTGAGCATTGCCGCTCTTCTTTGCGCAAAGATGTCCACCATTTCGTTGACGCTTTGAGCGGAGGCGTTGAGTGCAGCCATGGTTGCGTATTGTGCAATGGAGTTGGGGTTGGAGGTGGCGTGCGATTGGAAGGAATCGATTGCCTTGGCAACGTCCTTGGGTGCGGCGAGATAGCCGATACGCCAACCGGTCATGGCATACGTTTTGGATACGCCGTTGACGGTGAAGGTCAATTCCTTCATCTTATCCGAATAGCTTGCAATGGAGTAAGCCTTTGCTCCGTCGTACACCAATTTTTCGTAAATTTCATCCGAAATAACGTAGATACCCGCCTCTTCGCAGACGGCGGCAATCGCCTTGATTTCTTCTTCGGTATACACCGCGCCCGTCGGGTTGGAGGGGCAGTTGAAGATGAGCATCTTGGTTTTGGGCGTGATGGCGGCTTTTAACTGCTCGGCAGTGATTTTAAAGCCGTTTTCCTTGGTGGCTTTGACGTAGACGGGTACGCCGCCGCAGACGCTGACCAATTCGGGATAGGTAAGCCAATAGGGTGCGGGGATAATGACCTCGTCGCCTGCTTCAATGGTAGCGAAGCAGATATTGAACAGCGAGTGCTTTGCACCGTTGGATACGATGATTTGCGAGGGCTCGTAGTCCAAGTTGTTGTCCCGTTTGAGCTTTTCGCAAATGGCCTTGCGCAAGGGCAATAAACCCGAGGAAGGGGTATATTTGGTCTTCCCTTCGTTCATAGCGGTCTGTGCCGCGGACAGGATATAGTCGGGAGTATTGAAATCGGGCTCGCCTGCGCCGAAGGAAATGACCGATTCGCCGGCTTCCTTTAACGCCTTTGCCTTTGCCGTAATTGCAAGGGTAAGCGAGGGAGCGATGCCTGCCACTCGGGCTGCAATTCTCTTTTGCATATAATTAATTACCTCGTATAAAAATTTTTTTCCGCTCTATATTTTACATTTTTTTTGAAAATAAAGCAAGGAAATGAAAAATGTTTTTTGAAAATTCTTTGAAAAACACAAAAAAAGACGGGATTTTTTACTTTCCCGCCCTATGCTTATCTTTTAATTTTATTCCTCTTGTGCGGCCACGGCAAGCTGCGCTTCTCTGTCTGCAACGGCAAGCGCCTCGACCATTTCCCCGATATCGCCCAGCATAAACGCCTCGATGGAGAACAGGCTGAGCCCGATTCTGTGGTCGGTGATACGACTTTGCGGGAAGTTATAGGTGCGGATACGCTCGCTTCGATCCCCCGAACCGATGAGGTTTTTACGGTTTTGGTCGTACTGCGAACGGTTTTGCGAGTTGTAATAGTCGTACAGCTTGGTACGCAAGGTTTGATAGGCGAGCGCCTTGTTTTGCAGCTGGGAACGCTCGTTCTGGCACTGCACCACGATGCCCGTGGGCAAGTGCGTCAAACGCACCGCCGAGGCAACCTTGTTGACGTTCTGTCCGCCTGCACCGCCCGAATGGTAGATATCGATGCGGATATCCTTATCGTTGAGCTCTACGTCCACCTCTTCTGCTTCGGGCATGACTGCCACGGATACGGCGGAGGTATGAATGCGCCCCTGTGTTTCGGTTTCGGGTACGCGTTGCACGCGGTGCACGCCGCTTTCGTATTTTAACAGCTTATACGCACCGCTGCCGCTGACGTGCGCAGACACTTCCTTGATACCGCCGAGCTCGGTAGCGTTTTCATCCTCGATTTCGAGCTTCAAACGGTTTTTGGAGCAAAAGCCCTGGTACATACGCAACAGCTGGCCGGCAAACAGCGCCGCTTCTTCTCCGCCGACGCCCGCACGGATTTCCAAAATGCAGTCTCTCTCGTCGTTTTTGTCCTTGGGCAAAAGGAGAATTTTTAAATTATCGGCGAGCGGAACCAAGCGTTCCTTGCAGGCATACCCCTCTTCCAGGAGCATTTCCTTCATTTCTCTGTCCTCTTCGGCTTCCGCCATTTCAAAGGCGTCGCTCATTTCGTTGCTCACCCGTTTATACTCCTCGGCGGCGGCGGCAAGCTCGGATAAATCGGCATGCTCTTTGGAGATTTTTTTCCATTGCTCCATGTCCGCAAGCACGCCTGCATCGGCGAGCTTATCGCTCAATTCGGCGTATTTTTGCAACACGCTTTCGGCTTTTTTTAACATATCGTCCTGTTGTGCCATTTTTTTTGAATTTACACTCCGTTATCGTAATTATAAAGTGACTTTTAAAATTCTGTCTATATTCGCCAAATCCTTGAGAATTTGAGTGGTTGCGCCCTCGGCTTCAAACAGCTTTTGCACCTCGTTCGCCTGACCCATGCCCAATTCCAACAGCATAAAGCCCTCGGGGTTTAAATGCGCCTTGAAGGCGCTTGCAATGCGGCGGTAGAAGCTCAAACCGTCCGCGCCACCGTCCAAAGCAAGGCGGGGCTCGAAGTCCTTTACCTCGCGCTGTAAGCCGTCTATCTCCCCGCTTGCGATATAGGGCGGATTGGAGAGAATGACGTCAAACGTCCCCTCTATCTTTTCAAATAAATCCGAGTGAATAAAGTTGACGGTTACCCCGTTTTCCGCAGCGTTCTGCTCGGCAAGAGCCAGAGCGTCCTCACTGATATCCGACGCGGTAACGGTGATATCTTTATCCTCGCACATTTTGCCGACGGCGACGGCGATGGCGCCGCTGCCCGTGCATAAATCCAACACTTTATCCTTTGCCCGTATGCCCTTGACGGCGTTTTCCACCAAAACTTCGGTTTCGGGGCGGGGAATCAATACCCGTTCGTCCAATTTTACGGTGTAGCCGCAAAAGGAAGTATCGCCGACGATGTACCAGAGCGGTCTGCCCGTCAAACGTTCGTTGACCATTTTATAAATTTTTCTGGCTTCGGGGGCGGTTACCAAGCGCTCCTGCGCTAAATCCGACAGGGGTATGCCCAAGTTCAAGGACAAAATCCACTGACAGTCGTCGCCCTCGATTTTTGCCCGTTCAAATAGCTTGTCGATGTGCTTTTTGACATCAGACAGCGTTCCGCCCACGGCAAAGGAGCTCTCAGCAACCGTAGGGTCTGCGTCCATTTTGAGCACGCGTTCAAAGGCGGCAATGGCGCATTCTATCATGTCGTCGTCCGGCTCACGGGTGGTCAGCCGTTGTAGGGCAAGCCCGGGCGCTTTGAGGGGAAATACCCAAGCGCTTTGGGTCTTTGCGAGTAATTTTAAAATTTCGTAGGAAATGCCCGCCACGAAGGGCAACAGCAATAGCTTAATGACAAAGCGGACTACAAATTCCAGCGTGGAGTTTTGGATATTGAGAATGGGCGCGAGCAGGGAGTTGGAGATGGAAAAGACCACGATGGCGATAACCATGACCAGGAATAAGAAGGTGGTGCCGCATCTGTCGTGCACTCTCGAACAGCCCCTTACGTTTTCCACGGTCAGAGGTTTTCCAAGCTCAAAGCAGGTGATGGTTTTGTGCTCGGCACCGTGATACATATACGTCCGCCTGATGTCCTTCATCAGCGAGGTCAATACGATATACCCAACGAAAATTGCCACTCTGACCAACCCCTCCAAGAGGTTGAATAAGATGCCCTCGTCGTCCAAGCTCAACCAGTCGGCAACGAGCGAGGACAGCAGGTAGGGCAAAAATACGAACAGACCGACGGACATGGCTACGCCCAAGACGAGCGAGAGCGTGGTGATGACGCTCATGACGTCGATTTTGAGCTTTTCTGCCAGCCAGGTTTCAAACTTGGTGGGTTCTTCCTCCTCTTCCCCACCGTACACATCGGCGCTGCGCAATAAAATTTTAACGCCGAACGCCATGGAATTGACCAGATTGACCACCCCTCTTACAAAGGGCAAACGGAAGAATTTGGGCAATTTTTCGGGCGGATTGATGCGCTCGGCTTCAATTTGAATTGTACCCGTATCGTCCCGAACGGCGGTTGCCATGGCGGTTTTACCGCGCATCATGACGCCTTCCAGAACGGCTTGACCGCCGATGTAGGTACAGCTTTTTGACTGCTTATCCATTATTTATCCTCTGATAAAAAATTTTTTAAATAAAAACAGCCTCAAGAAATTACTCCTGAGGCCTATTCCGTCGATTTCAGATTCCGTATCTTTTCTTGAATTTATCAACACGTCCACCGGTATCGACAAGTTTCTGCTTACCCGTAAAGAAAGGGTGGCACGCACTGCAAACGTCGACCTTCAAAACGTCTACGTTTTTGGTCGTACCCGTTTCAAAAGAAGCACCGCATGCACAGACAACTTGAACTTTGTGATATTTAGGATGTATATCAGCTTTCATTTCTTGCACCTCGCTTTTAGATTGCCTGTATATTATACGCTCTTTTTAGTCACCCGTCAACTTTTTTATGGCGGAATATGCAAATTTTATAAAATTTTCACCCCCGTTTTGAGATTTTTTCGGCTTTTTTTCGCTAAATTCAAATTTTTGGAGAGAAAGTATTGCAAAATTATTGATTTTAAGGTATACTGTAATTAGTGAACTTTCGTCTGACTCGCTCAAACGAATGTAAGAAGGTTAATAAGGTTAATTATGAAAACTTGGCACTTAATTGCCCCCAAAGAATTAAAAGAACTCGAACTCAACGACGAATTGCCCCGGGACGGACAGGCTAAAGTTAAGGTTTTAAACGTACTTTTGAACTCGTTCGACAGCATGGTATACGACGGCAACGTGTCGGTTTCCTATCCCGTTATCCCCGGCCGCTACGCCGTGGGAAAGGTGGTTGCTTTGGCGGAAAACGTGGATACCGCTGTGGAAAAGGGAAATCGCGTGTTCATCGACCCCATCTTCCCCGACGAGCATTTTAAGGGAGATTCCACCCCGCTTTTGGGTATGCAAAGCGAAAAAGCCGCAGGACAGACGATGGACGGATTTTTATTGCCCTACGCCTCGGTGAACACCAAAAACTTATATATTTTGCCCGAATCCGTAAGCACGGAAAACGCGCTGTATACCTACCTCATCGCCCTCGCCGTTTCGGCGCTCGATAAATTGGAAGAAATTAAGGGAAAATACATCGCCGTGGTGGGCGCAACCGAGCTGGGTATTATTTTATGCCAGCTGTTGGTATACTACCAAGCCGTACCCATTCTGATTGACAGCTATTTGGACCGATTGGAGTTTGCCAGACAGTGCGGCGTTACCTACGCCTTTTTAAACGATGAAAATTTAGACGCAAACATAAACGAAATTACAGCTGCGGCGTTTGCAGACGGCGTTATTTACGTTGCGGCGGGAAACGCCGTTGTCAACAGCGTGGCATTCCGTGTGACCGCACCCCAGAAAAACGTGGTATTTTGCGGCTTTGCGCCCAATTCCTTGCAGGTCAATTTGGAATTGGCACTCAAAAAACAACTGCACGTCATTTGTGTGAGCAACGCGCAGGCAAACATATCCTCCGCCATCAATCTGCTCGCCAATAAGGCGGTGAACGTTTCTATGTTTGCAAAAAAGACCTATCCCTTGGAGCAACTGCCCCAAGCGTATACGGATATTGCCGGACAGCGCAAATCGAACAAGAGCACGCACCTGACCATCATCGACTGTTACGGTAAATTATAATATTATGATTAAGCTGATTGCCTCCGATTTGGACGGAACCTTACTGCTGCCTGACGGCTCGTTGCCCGAGGAGAGCCTTGAACTGATAGAATTGCTCCATCAAAAGGGCGTTATCTTTTGCGTTGCCAGCGGCAGACAGTACGAGAGCTTAAAACGACTTTTTGCGCCCGTTGCCGATAAAGTGTTGTTTATCGCCGAAAACGGCGCGCTTGTCTTTTATAAGGGTCAACAACTGTTTGGCGAATATCTCAGCGTAAATTATCTTTCGGATATTCTCTCCGCCGTCAAACGCAGCGGCGGCTATCCCCTGCTCTGCGCCGCCGAGTACGCCTACGCCGAGGACGACTATTCGCCCTTTCAAAAGGAGTATCAGAAATACTACCCCAACGTAAAAAAGCTGGCCGATTTACAGACTGCCCCCGAATTGAACGCCATATGCAAAGTTGCCGTATTCGACGAGCGGGGCAGCAGCGACTTTTCGGGCAAAACGCTACAAAATAGTCTGCCGTCTTTGCGGATAACCGTTTCGGGAAAGGTGTGGACGGACATATCCATGCCCGAAACCAACAAGGGAAAGGCGATGGCGTTTATTCAAGAGCACTTTGGGTTTGCAAAGGCCGAATGCGTGGCGTTTGGCGATTATATGAACGACCTGGAATTACTGCTTGCCTGCAAACACGCCTACGTAACCGAAAACGGCTTTGCGCCATTGAAAGAGAAAATTCAAAGGGTAATCCCTTCCAACGCCGAGCGGGGCGTAATTAAAAAAATACAGCAAATTTTAAAGGAACTGACATGAAAATTTTAGTGGCGAGCGATTTGCACGGCTCGGCGTTTTACACCAAAAAGCTGACCGAGCGCATCGCGCAGGAAAAACCCGATAAAATTGTACTTTTGGGCGATTTGCTCTACCACGGGCCGAGAAACGATTTGCCCGAAGGGTATAACCCCAAAGAGGTAATTCAATTGCTTTCCGACTTATCCCCCGCCCCTCTGTGCGTGCGCGGCAACTGCGAGGCAGAGGTGGACCAGATGGTGCTGCCCTTTCCCGTGCTTGCCGAATACTGCGTGTTATTTTTAGAGGGAAAGAGCATTTACTGTACGCACGGGCACCGTCCGACGCCACCCTTGGCAAAGGGAGATATTTTGCTGTGCGGGCACACCCACGTACCCAAAGCCGAATGGCGGGAAAATTACCTGTACCTCAACTGCGGCAGCGTGTCCATTCCCAAGGAGAGCTCGCCCCACTCGTATATGATTATACAAAACGGCACTTGCGTGTGGAAGGATTTAAACGCAAAAGAATTTATGACGTTTACGCTTTAAAAAATAATCTTTAAATACGAAAAGCGGTTGCCCCATGCCCGAGGCAACCGCTTTTTTGGTTGTAACGTATAATTATTTTTCTTCCGTAGCTTGCGCTTCTGTTTTTTGCTCCGTCGTATCGGTCAAAACGGCGGTGGCGGGAACGGTGGAAGTCTTTTCATAGCAGGAGAACATGCCCTCTACCGTCTGTTCGTCCATCTTGGGCGTGAAGCGACTGATGAGAGGAACCAGCACCAAATTCAACAGCATGACCAAAGCGCCGAGGTTCAAAGGCGAGGTGAAAAGCGCGGGAAGACTCATAGCCTCTTTTACGCCTTCGGGCAGGAAGAAGTAAACGAGGTATAAGAGCATAACGCCCACGCCGATACCGTAACTCGTCCATACGGCGGATTTGGTGATTTTTTTGGAATACAACCCCCAGAGGAAGGGCGCCAGGAACGCGCCTGCGAGCGCACCCCAGGAAACGCCCATCATCTGCGCGATGAATACGTTTGCCGAATGGTACTGCGCAATGGCGATGCCGGCGGAAATGGCGATGAATACGACGACCAAGCCGCGCATCAGGAGCACTTGCTGCTTGTCGTTCATGTCTTTATGTACGAGCGGTTTGATTAAGTCGAGCGTGACAGTCGAGGACGAGGTCATGGCGAGCGAGGAGAGCGTGGACATGGACGCCGACAGCACCAGGACGATAACGATGGCGATGAGAATAGGAGAAAGCGTGGATACCATGGCCGGAATGATGGCGTCGTAGCTGCCGCTTGCAAACGCTTCGGGATACAGACGGGAGAAGCCGCCCAAGAAGTAACATCCGCCCGATACGACCACGGCAAAGAGCGTGGAGATAACGGTGCCCTTTTTGATGGCGCCCTCGTCCTTGATGGCGTAGAATTTTTGAATCATCTGCGGTAACCCCCAAGTGCCGAGCGAGGTCAAGATGACGACGAATAATAAAGACAATACGTCGGGGCCGAAGAAGGACGTAAATACGCCGGCTTGTTCGGAAACGGAAGGGTCGGAAACCTGGGAGAGCGATTTAAAAATCTCCGTCCAGCCGCCGTGCGTGAGAATGACCGCCACGATAACTGCCACGATGCCGAACAGCATGATGATGCCTTGAATGAAATCGGTTGCCGCCGTTGCCATGTATCCGCCGATGATGACGTAGACGGCGGTGAGCACTGCCATAACGACGACGAACAGCTCAAAGGGTACGCCGGGAAACGCCATGGCGAACAGACGGGAAAGCCCGTTGTACAGCGACGCCGTGTAGGGAATTAAGAAGATGAATATGATGATTGCCGCTACCAATTTTAAGGCGTTGGAGTTATAGCGCTTGCCCAAAAAATCGGACATGGTGGCAGCGCTTAAGTGTTGAGACATGATTCTGGTGCGGCGACCGAGCAATACCCAGGCGAGCAGAGAGCCGATGAACGCATTGCCCAAACCGATCCACGTGGAGGCAACGCCGAACTTCCAACCGAACTGACCGGCATAGCCGATGAACACAACTGCGGAAAAATAAGAAGTACCGTAAGCAAACGCCGTCAGCCAAGGGCCAACGCTTCTGCCACCGAGGACGAAGCCTTCGGAGGTGCTTGCCTTTTTACGGTAGTAAAAACCGACTGTCAACATACAGCCGAAAAAGACCAGGAGCATGATAATATACAAAATTGTTTCAGGTCCCATAAGAACACTCCTTGTAAAGTAAAAAATATCTTATATTTTAACATAAGCGTAAAAATATGTCAACGACTGCGCTAAAAAAATTAAAATTTTTTAAAAATGAATGAAAGCTTATTTGCTTTTCTTGCCGTTTATGGTATACTGTAAGAATACGGAGATATATACTGTTATGATTATTGATTTTCATACCCATGCCTTTCCCGAAAAAATCGCTGCAAAAACCTTGGAGCTTTTATCGCAAAAGGCGCAGACCTGTACCTTTTGCCAGGGCACCGTAGAGGATTTAAGCCAACAAATGCAAAAAAACGGCGTGAATTTGTCCGTGGTTTTACCCGTCGTAACCAATCCCCAAAAGACGGATAAAATTAACGACGTGGCGGCGTACATCAACCAAACCACGGCAAAAACCGGCGTATTTTCCTTTGGCGGTATGCACCCCGATACAGAGGATTACAAGGCAGAATTAAACCGCATTGCCGCGCTTGGCTTGAAGGGAATAAAGCTGCACCCCGCCTATCAACAGGTGGCGTTAAACGACATCCGCTATAAGCGGATTATTGACTACGCCGACCGATTGGGACTGATTGTATCCGTTCACGGCGGCTTGGATATCGGCATCCCGGGGGAGTGGAGTACGCCCGAGCAAGCCAGAGAAATTATCGACGAAATTCATCCCAAAAAGCTGGTCATGGCGCACATGGGCGCATGGCAGCAGTGGGAAGAGAGTAAGGAATATCTCTGCGGACAGGACGTGTATTTTGACACGGCGTATTGCTATTGCAATATCGATTACCGAGCGGATGCGGACGAAAATACCAAAGTAAAAAACTTAAACCAAGCCGAATTCATCGAGCTGGTGCGTCTGCACGGAGCGGAGAAAATTTTGTTCGGGTCGGACAGCCCTTGGTCAAAACAGCAAGAAAATTTACAGTTATTGCAAAATATGGACTTGACCGAAGGGGAAAAAGCTAAAATTTTAGGCGAAAACGCTAAAAAATTATTGGGATTGTAAAAATAGTAATTTACAAAACTGATTTTTTGTACTATAATAGATAAGATAGAGTTTTTTTACTTTTTTCATATAAGTTTGCAAAATTTAAGGAGAAATACATAGATGACCAAACAGTTAATGTTGGGCAACGCCGCTCTGGCAAGAGGCCTGTATGAAGCGGGTTGTTCGGTTGCTTCCTCTTACCCCGGTACCCCCAGCACCGAGGTAACCGAGGAATTGGCTAAATACGATGAAATTTACAGCGAATGGGCACCCAATGAAAAGGTCGCCATGGAAACGGCTTTCGGTGCGTGCATTGGCGGCAAGCGCAGCTTCTGCGCCATGAAGCACGTCGGCTTAAACGTGGCGGCAGACCCCCTATTCACTATGTCCTATACGGGCGTAAACGCCGGCATGGTTATTTGCGTTGCCGACGACGCCGGTATGCATTCCTCGCAGAACGAGCAGGATTCCCGCCATTACGCCATTGCAGCCAAGGTGCCTATGTTGAAGCCCTCCGACAGCAGCGAAGCCATCGAATTTGCAAAGGCGGCGTATGAAATTTCCGAACAGTTCGACACCCCCGTCATCATTAAAATGTGCACCAGAGTGGCGCACTCGCAGAGCGTGGTACAGACGAGCGAACGCGTGGTTCCGCCCGTCAAGCCCTACGTCAAGGATATTCCCAAGAACGTCATGATGCCCGGCAACGCCAAGAGAAAGCACCCCTTGGTGGAAGAACGCACAAGAAAGCTTGCGGAGTTTGCCGAAACCTCCCCCCTCAACCGCATTGAATGGGGCGGCACCGAGCTTGGGTTTATCACTTCCAGCACGTCCTATCAATACGTCAAGGAAGTGTTCGGCGACAGCGTGAGCGTGTTGAAATTGGGCATGGTATATCCTTTACCCGAAAAATTAATCAAAGAATTTGCGCAAAAGGTAACCAAGCTCGCCGTTATCGAAGAGCTTGACCCCATCATTGAAGAATACTGCAAATGCTTGGGCTTGGAAGTTTCGGGCAAGGACGTTTTACCCTTGGACGGAGAATATTCGCAGAATATGATCGCCAAGGCGTTTGGCAAAACCTTGGACGAGGGTAAGAAATTGGACGAAGCGCTCCCCGCACGCCCGCCCATGATGTGTGCAGGCTGTCCGCACAGAGGCGTTTTCTATCTGCTCTCCAAGCATAAATGCACGGTATTCGGCGACATCGGCTGTTATACCTTGGGCGCGGTGGCTCCCCTCTACGCCCTGGACGTTTCCACCTGTATGGGCGCGTCCATTCCCGCCGTACACGGCTTTAATAAGGCGCTCGGCAACGAGAGTGAGGGAAAATCGGTTGCCGTTATCGGCGACAGCACCTTCATGCACTCGGGCATGACCGGACTTGCCAACGTGGCTTATAACCAGAGTAATTCCACGGTATTTATCTTAGACAACTCCATTACCGGCATGACCGGACATCAGCAAAACCCCACCACGGGCTATAACATCAAGGGCGACCCTGCCGGAAAAATTGACTTGAAAGCGCTCTGCCGCGCCATGGGCTTTGAACGGGTGCGCGTGGTAGACCCCTACGACCTGGCTCAGACCGAACAGGCGTTAAAGGAAGAACTGAGCGTGCAGGCTCCCTCGGTTATCATCAGCAGACGCCCCTGCGCTCTCTTGAAGACGGTTAAGCACAACCCTCCGTTGAAGGTTTGCGAAGGTGATTGCAAGAGCTGTAAGGCCTGCATGAAGCTCGGCTGCCCCGCCATCAGCATGAAGAACGGCAAAGCGGTTATCGACCCCACTTTGTGCCTGGGCTGCGGCGTATGCAAACAGCTTTGCAAGTTTAACGCCATTGTGGAAGAGTAAGGGAGGATACGTTGTTATGGAAACCAAAAATATAATGATCGTAGGCGTGGGCGGACAGGGTTCGCTGCTCGCCAGCAAATTACTCGGACATATGCTTTTGAAATATGGCTATGACGTAAAGGTATCCGAGGTACACGGCATGAGCCAGCGCGGCGGCAGCGTGGTAACGTACGTCCGCTACGGCGATAAGGTATATTCCCCCATCATTGATAAGGGTGAAGCCGACTGCATCGTGGCGTTTGAGCTGTTGGAAGCCGCGCGCTGGACGGAATATCTGAAAACGGGCGGACAAATTGTGGTGAACACCCAACAGACCGACCCCATGCCCGTCATCATCGGGGCAATGCAATACCCTGAAAATTTAGTGGAAAAGATGCAGAACCTGGGCGTTAAGATTGACGCCTGCGACTGTCTGTCCCTGGCAAACCAAGCGGGCAGCACCAAGGCAGTGAACATCGTGCTGATGGGAAAGCTTTCCAACTACTTCCCCTTCCCCGAGGAGGATTGGATTCAGGCAATTCAGGAATGTGTGCCCAAGAAGTTTATCGAGCTCAACAAAAAGGCGTTTGCCTTGGGCAGAAACAGCCGATAAAAAGAGCTTTATACCAAAAATTTATACGGATTAAAAACAAATAGTTTAAAGGAAACAACGTTATGCCTTTGATACAATTATTGGAACGCAACGCTTCGCTCTACCCCAACGACGTTGCGCTCGTAGAACTCAATCCCGACATTCAGGAAAAGAGCCGCCGCACTTGGCGAGATTACTCCTTGGTGGAAGGCAGCCCTACCTGCAACTACCGCAGAGAAATCAGTTGGAGCGTGTTCAACGAAAAAGCCAACCGTTTTGCCAACATGCTGCTCGCAAGAGGGGTGAAAAAGGGCGATAAAGTGGGCATTCTTTTGATGAACTGCCTGGAATGGCTGCCCATCTATTTCGGTATTTTAAAGACGGGCGCTTTGGCAGTGCCCTTGAACTTCAGATACACCGCCGAGGAAATTCGCTATTGCGTTAATTTAGCAGAAGTGAATATACTCCTCTTCGGCCCCGAATTTATCGGACGTGTGGAAGAAATTGCCGACGATATCGGCAGAAGCCGTATTTTATTCTACGTCGGTTCGTCCTTCTGCCCGACCTTTGCCGAGAGCTACGACGAGCAGGTGAATAACTACTCCTCCGCCTCCCCCGACATCGACATTTCGGACGAAGACGACGGCGCCATCTATTTTTCCAGCGGTACGACGGGCTTTCCCAAAGCCATTTTGCACGGGCACCGCGCCTTAATGCACGCCGCAACCGTGGAACAAAAGCACCATGCCCAAACCAGAGACGACGTATTCCTGTGTATTCCCCCGCTCTATCATACGGGCGCTAAAATGCACTGGATGGGCAGCTTGGCTTCGGCAAGCAAGGCGGTGTTGCTGCGTGGCGCAAAGCCCGAGAGCATTTTAGAGGCAATTTCCAACGAACGCTGTACCATCGTATGGCTGTTGGTGCCTTGGGCGCAGGATATTTTGGAAAAATTGGACAACGGCAGCTTAAAGCTGGAAAACTACCACGTCAAACAGCTGCGTTTGATGCACATCGGCGCGCAACCCGTGCCCCAGAGCTTGGTTAAGCGTTGGCAGGAATATTTCCCCGGACAAGCCTACGACACCAACTACGGCTTGAGCGAGTCCATCGGCCCCGGCGCCGTACATTTGGGCGTGGAAAATATTCGTAAAGTCGGCTCCATCGGCGTGCCTGGTTACGGTTGGCAGACCAAAATCGTACAGGAAGACGGCGTGACTGAGGTTGCGCAGGGTGAAATTGGCGAGCTTGCCTTAAAGGGCCCCGGCGTTATGAAGTGCTACTATCGCAACGAGCAGGCGACTGCCGAGGTTATGCGTGGGGAATGGCTGTTGACCGGTGATATGGCAAAGCAGGACGAGGAAGGGTTTATCTACCTCGTCGACAGAAAAAAAGACGTCATCGTCAGCGGTGGGGAAAACCTCTATCCCGTTGAAATTGAAAACTTTTTGAGCAAGCACCCCAAAATCAAGGACGTGGCAGTCATTGGCTTGCCCGAACCCAGATTGGGCGAAATTGCCGCCGCCATTATTGAGGTTTTTGAGGGCATGGTATGCTCGGAAGAGGAGATTACCGCCTTTTGCATGGAGCTGCCTCGCTATAAGCGTCCCCGCAAGATTATTTTCTCCAAGGTGCCTCGCAACGCCACGGGAAAAATTGAAAAGCCCTTGCTTAGAAAAACCTACCACGCAGACCAAATTGTAGCAGAACAGAACCAAGCGTAAAAATTACAGCAAAAAGGCTTGCCGACGGCAAGCCTTTTTATGTTTTACTTGATTAAATTGGCGAGGAAGTTGACCGTTTTGTCTACGCCGAGCGCGCTGTTGATGAGCAGGTTATAGTTTTCTCTGTTCCCCCAATCGGCGTAGGCGTAACGCTTATAGTAATTACG
>JAFVZP010000086.1 GCA_017508105.1 Clostridia bacterium | reverse complement strand
TTGCCGTCGATGGAAAGC
The DNA here is from genome assembly GCA_017508105.1 of Clostridia bacterium. GTDB lineage: Bacteria > Bacillota > Clostridia > Christensenellales > Borkfalkiaceae > RGIG4074. The sequence continues at coordinate 4,323 of JAFVZP010000086.1, read as the reverse complement.
GTGATGACCGCCTCGATGCCGTCCTTTTGCGTGTAAAGCGCATTGGTTACGTCGAAAATACGGTGATTGTCGAGGAAGTTGGTCTTGAATACCTCGTAAATTTCGGGGGCTTTGAGCTCTTTATGCAATTTGTCCGAAACATCCTTGGTGGCATAGCCCATCGCCTCTTTCATTTTGGCGGGCATTTTGATGCCGAAGGAGTTTTCCATAACGTAGCCTACGCCGCCCTTGCCCGATTGGGAGTTGATGCGGATGACGTCGCTCTCGTATTCTCTGCCTACGTCCTTGGGGTCCAAGGGAAGGTAGGGAACCGTCCACTTGTCGGGCGTTTTTTCCTGACGGAAGGTCATGCCCTTGGCGATGGCGTCCTGATGGGAGCCCGAGAACGCCGCAAACACCAATTCGCCTGCGTACGGCTGGCGGGGGCTGACGGGCATGGACGTGAACGTCTTATACAAGGACGCAATGTAGGGCATATTTTCAAAGTTCAACTGCGGGTCTACGCCCTGGGAGAACATGTTCATGCCGATGGTAACGATGTCAGCGTTGCCCGTACGTTCGCCGTTGCCGAACAGCGTGCCCTCGATTCTGTCTGCGCCGGCGAGCAAGCCGAACTCGGCGTCGGCAACGCCGCAGCCTCTGTCGTTGTGCGGGTGCAAGGACACCATTACGTTTTCGCGGTAATGCAGGTTCTTGGACATATACTCAACCTGTTGAGCAAAGACGTGGGGCATGGAGTTCTCCACCGTGGCGGGCAGGTTGATAATTGCCTTGCAGTCGGCAGTGGGCTGCCAAACGTCCAACACGGCGTTGCAGACCTCCAAGGCGTATTCGGGCTCGGTGCCCGTAAAGCTCTCGGGGGAGTATTCAAAGCGGTATTTTTGACCGGCTTCTTCGGTGAGCTGCTTCAAGAGCTTGGCGCCGTTGATGGCGATTTGCTTGATTTGCTCCTTATCCTTGCGGAACACCTGCTCTCTTTGCGCCACGGAGGTGGAGTTGTAGACGTGTACGATGACGTTTTTTGCGCCCGCAATCGCCTCGAAGGTGCGCTTGATGATGTGTTCTCTCGCCTGCGTCAAGACCTGAATGGTGACGTCGTCGGGAATGAGATTGCGGTCGATGAGCGTGCGTAAAAATTCGTATTCGGTTTCGGATGCGGCGGGGAAGCCCACTTCAATTTCCTTAAAGCCCACCTCGACCAATAAGTTGAAAAAATCCACCTTGGTCTGCAAGCTCATGGGCTCGATGAGCGCCTGGTTGCCGTCACGAAGGTCGACCGAGCACCACACGGGCGCTTTGTCGATGCTGTCTTTTTTTGCCCAATCCATGCAGGGCACGGGGGGCATGGTGTACTGTTTGGTATACTTTTGATAATTTTTCATAAGGCTGTTTCTCCTTGGATAGAAAACCCCCGTCATCTCTATTTAAGAGACGCCGGGGGTGACGTGGTACCACTCTTATTCGCAATCATACTATTGCGCACTTTACGGATACTGACATATCCTTTTTCTGTAACGGGAAATCCCGTACCGCATTACAAGGAAAACACCTTTCACACGGTCTGCTCGACGGCGAGTTCGTCCTCATTCCCCGTGCCGCCTCGCACCAAACGACGGCTCTCTGTGACGAAAAATAAAAAGTACTGTTCCGTTTCTTCGCATTTATTGAAATTGTACGTATATATTAACACAAAAAATTAACCTTTGCAAGCATTTTTTGCGTTATTTTATTTTTTTCTCACCCTCTCGCGTTTCTCAAGCCTTTTCGCCGGCTTGACAGTCGGGGCAAACGCCCTTAAATTCTACGTCGTGGGAATATACCCGATAGCCGCAGGCGTCCTCTACGGCTTGCTCCAAATCGGTTAAATAAGGCATTTTTACGTCGGACACGCAGCCGCAGATATTGCAGCGCACGTGATAGTGCGGCGTGGGGTTATAATCGAATCGGTCCTCGCCGCGCGCAAAGGACAGGCGCAAAATACTGCCGTTCTGGTCGGCTTGCTTCAATACCCGAAAGACCGTTGCCCTCGAAACCGTCGGATGCTCGCTATGTACCCGATTGAATACCGCCGTCGCCGTCGGATGATTGAGCTCGGTGAGCGCCTGCAGTACAATTTGTTTTTGCTTGGTCTGCCGTTGTAATATCATATCTTTCCTCTTTTTTCCATTTAATAGTACTTAGTCTTTTTAACGATTATAGCAGAGCATGTGCTATTTGTCAACGGTTTGAGGAGAAAAATTAAAAAGAAATTGAAAAAATCTATTTTAATGGGTTTGAAGCTATTACCATTTGAGGCGGTGCAGCTCACCCTCGGTGGTCATGCCGGCGTAGTTCACCTGTCGAAGCGCCTCGTACACCGCCACGGCAACGGCGTTGGAGAGGTTTAAACAGCGAATGTCGCCGAACATGGGAATGCGCACGCAGGTCTTTTCGTGCGCCTTTAAAAGCTCCTCTGGCAGCCCCTTGGTCTCCTTGCCGAATACCAAAAAATCGCCGTCTTGATAGGTTACGTCGCTGTGGACGTGCCTGCCCTTGGACGTGAAGAAAAAGAACCTCGCCTCGGGGTGCGCAGCAAAACATTCCTCTATACCGTCGTAGTAGGTGATATCCACGAAGTGCCAATAATCCAGCCCCGCGCGCTTTAAGTATTTATCCGACACCTCGAAGCCCAACGGGCGAATGAGGTGCAGCTTGCAGCCGGTGGCGGCGCAGGTGCGCACGATGTTGCCGGTGTTTTGGGGAATTTCGGGTTCTAATAAGACGATATTGAACATAACTACCTCAACTGGAAAAAATAAGCGTATGCGTTTATTGTAATATATACGGGCGTTTTTCGCAATCAAAAGCATATAAAAAATATAAAATTTAGTAAAGAAATTAAAGAAATGTTTGACAATCGGTCAATTTTATGCTATGCTAACTAAAAGATTGAAAGTTTTTCTTTTTATCTTGATGATTTTGATTACACTACCCATATTTTTTCTCATTTTTAAAGAGCGGTGTTCGTGAGAACCCCGCTCTTTAAAATTTTTATTTTGTTGTAATTTTTATAAATCGTCCGCATCCTGCATGGGGATAAGCCCAAAGCATTTTTCGCCGGGCGTACCCGTATACATTCCCTCTGCGTCCATCTTGGAACGCATTTCGGGAATAAACGGCTTTTTCTCCTTCTTTTTAGGCATGGTGCGGCTCTTTTTGCCCTTCGTTTGCATTTTTATCTGCGAGATTCGGGGCGGCCGGACTGACGGCTCTGCGCATTCTGTGCATTTTGTGCGTTCTGTGCATTCTGTGCATTCTGCGCATTCTGTGCATTCTGCGTGCTCTGCTTTTGAGCGTTTTGGCTGTTGCAGCACTTACCGCTTTGGGAAGTTTTTGCGTTTTTCATTTGGTTTTTCATGATAGTTTCTCCTTATTGAAGGGGATATGCAGTTCAACGTGACCTTGCGAATGATGGCAGACCGGACAGATATTCCACGCCTCCTCGGAAGTGTGCATATATCCGCATTCCGAACAAACCCAAAGAATGGGCGTTTTGTTTTTATAGAGCGTTCCGCTTTTTACCGCCTCGTGCAGATAACTGAAAACGGTGTTATGATGACTTTCGATATTGGCGATTTGCGTGAACGAACGGGCTATATCGTCAAAGCCTTCTTCTTTTGCAATTTTGGCGAAGGTGGGGTAAATGCGTTTTTGCTCCTCCGCTTCGTCCTGCGCCGCAAAGCGCAAATTTTCCTGTAAATCACCCGCATGGAAGGGATAGCCTGCGTCAATATTGATATTGTCGTGACTGCCCGCATACTTGATGAGATAATCGAAGAAAATTCTTGCGTGATGGGTTTCGTTCTTTGCAATCGAACGAATGGTATCGGCAAGCGTTTTATACCCCTGCGCCGTGGCTTGTTGCGCAATCATCTGATAGCGCATGCCTGCCTGCGATTCGCCCGCAAAGGCACGGGCTAAATTTAAAAAGGTCTGTGTTTGGTTGAATTGCATATTCTTGTTTCCTCCCTTGCTTTCACAGTATGTGCCTTAAAAGCAGGGTTTTTTGTAAGGGAAAAATAGGAAAAATCCCCGCCGCAGCGAGGATTTTTGATTTTTGTTTTTGGCTTTTGTTTCGGGCATGCCCCGTTCTTTTTTGCCTATCGTCTAAATATGTATCGCAATAGGACAATATTATCATTCTCCTTTATATATATTTTCTGTAAAAAACGTTTCAATCCAAGAATAGGGTAAAACAATTTTTTCTCCCGTTTGGTAATGTATTACCGTTTTGTAATACAAGGTTGCAATGCACTGTTCCCCTATATAGATATTTGCATATTC
>JAFVZP010000085.1 GCA_017508105.1 Clostridia bacterium | reverse complement strand
GGCGTAACCGCGATTGGTCATTCTGCGTTCGGTAATTGCTACAATTTGACGGACGTAAACATTCCCGACAGTGTAACTACGATTGGGGAAGCTGCCTTCAATGCTTGCATCGATTTGACGAGTGTAGTCATTGGCGACGGCGTAACTAGGATTGAAGCACGCGCATTCTCCTTGTGCAACAGCTTGACAAGCATATATTATAAAGGTACGGCGGAAAAATGGGCGGGAATTTCCTTTGGTATTAACAATGACTCTCTAAACGACGCAACACGCTATTATTATAGAGAAACTCAACCGACGACCAAGGGCGATTATTGGCATTACGTTAACAATGTTCCTACCGTATGGGACTTATCCACTCAAGGATTAAAATATGCAATCAACGATGACGGAAAAACCGCTTCCGTAACGGGCATTGGCACGGCTACGAATACCACCGATATTATCATTGCCTCTACATATCAAGGAAAACCCGTGACTGCGATTGCCCAGAGAGCGTTCCGTAGTTGCAACAATTTGACGAGCGTGGACATTCCCAATAGCATAACCACGATTGGGGAGTATGCGTTCGGTTATTGCAAAAATTTGACGAGCGTGGATATCCCTGACAGCGTAACCACGATTGGGGATTATGCGTTCGCTTATTGCGACAAGTTGACGAGCGCGGTCATTGGCGACAGCGTAACTTTGATTAAAAGTAATGCGTTCATTTATTGCACCTCTTTGACGAGCGTGGTCATTGGTAACGGCGTAACCACCATTGAGTATGAGTCGTTCTATATGTGCAGCAATTTGACGAGCATTACCGTAGATGAAGACAACCAATATTATAAATCCATAGACGGTAACTTATATACCAAGGATGGAAAAACCTTAATTCTATATGCAGGCGGAAAAACGGCAATATTCTTTACCGTTCCCGATGGCGTAACTTCGATTGGGGGGTATGCGTTCCATAATAGCGACAATTTAACAAGAGTGATCATTTCCGACAGCGTAACTTCGATTGGGGCGTATGCGTTCATGCATTGCGACAGCTTAAAGAGCGTGGTCATTGGCAACAGCGTAACCACGATGGGGAATTATATGTTCGCTTCTTGCTACAGTTTGATGAGTGTGAACATTCCCGACAGTGTAACCACAATTGGGAATTACGCGTTCAATGCTTGCTACAGTTTGGCGAGCGTGGTGATTGGAGATGGCGTAACTACAATTGGGAATTCTGCGTTCAATACTTGCACCGGTTTGACAAGCGTAGTCATTGGCGACAACGTAACTACGATTGGCGAGAAGGCATTCTATTCTTGTGCCAGTTTGACGAGTGTGAATATTCCCAAGAGCATAACCACGGTTGGGATGCAGGCGTTCTATAATTGCACCGCTTTGACAAACTTGGCTATTGAAGACGGCGTAACCAAGATTTGGGATTATATGTTCACTTCTTGCACCTCTTTGACAAGCGTGGACATTCCCGACAGCGTAACCTCGATTGGCACTTATGCGTTCTGCGGTTGCAACAATTTGACGAGTGTGGTTATTTCCAAAAACATTACCTCAATTGGATCTTATGCGTTTGTTGAGTGTAACGGCTTGACAAGCATTACCGTGGATGCCGATAATGAATATTATAAATCCATTGACGGCAATTTATTTAGCAAAGACGGAAAAACGCTTATTCAATATGCAAACGGAAAAACCGCAACGCATTTTACCGTTCCCGATGGCGTAACTACAGTTGGGAATAATGCGTTTATGTATTGTAAGACTTTGACAAGCGTGGACTTTGCTGACAGCGTAACCACAATTGGGGTCTCTGCGTTCTATGCTTGCGACAACTTGACAAGCGTGGTCATTCCCAGTGGCGTAACTGAAATTAAGAGTAGCGTCTTCTATTATTGCAACAATTTATATAAAGTTGTCAATCGCAGCAATCTTACCTTTACTCTTGGAGGTAAAGATAACGGATACGTTGCCTATTACGCAAACGTTTTGGTAGATAAGGACGGAAACACGACGTATAAACAAGAAGATGGTATAGAGTATATTGAAACGGCAGATAATCTACTGTTTAAAAAGCAAAACGATAAATATTCTTTGATTGCATACTTGGGCAGCCAACAAACGGTAACGCTCCCCGCAAGCATCAACGGCAATGCGTATGATATTTATCGATTGACAGGGCTCTGCAACGTAATCATTCCCGACAGCGTAACCTCGATTGATCAGAGTGCATTGCAATATTGCAATACTTTGACGAGCATTACCGTAAATGAAAACAACGAATATTATAAATCCATTGACGGCAACTTATATAGCAAGGACGGAACAACGCTTATTAAATATGCAAACGGAAAAACGGCAACTTCGTTTACTATTCCCGAAAGCGTAACCACGATTGGGGAGAGGGCGTTCTATAACTGCGGAAATTTGACGAGTATTGACATTCCCGATAACATCCTCACGATTGAGCGTTATGCGTTCTCTAATTGTGACAGCTTGAAAAGCGTGGTCATTGGTGACGGCTCAACCACGATTAAGCAGGATGCTTTCTATCATTGCACCGCTTTGACAAGCGTAATTATCGGCGAAAACGTAACCAAGATTGAGTATTGTGCATTCGACTATTGTTACGGTTTGACAAAAGCATATTATGAAGGCACGGAGGAAAAATGGAAAGAACTTTCTTTGGGGGCGGGATTTTCTTCTAGTTTTGCCGATGCTGTTATAATGCATGTAACAGAGTATTTTTACAGCGAAACGGCACCGACGACCGAGGGCGATTATTGGCATTACGTAGAGGGCGTACCCACCGTATGGGCATAAGTTTTTAACGCTAAAATAAAAGTTTAAAAAAGACCGCACTGCATTTCATAAGCGAAATGCAGTGCGGTTTGCTTTTTATTTCAATTTTAAATTTTTCTAAGTTTAACCTCGTTGAACGGTACGCTTTCCCCTTTCTCTTACTCCCAAGGCAGGGGTTCGCCACCGAGGATATGAATGTGCAAATGATGCACGGTTTGACCGGCGTTTTCGCCTTGGTTGACGACCAGACGGAACCCATCCTCCACGCCGAGCGTCGTTTTGAGCGTGGGGATTTTTTGCAGCGCGCGCTTGACGATTAACGCACGGCTTTCGTCCATGCCCTCTAAAAGAGCAAAATGCTCTTTGGGGATACAAAGACAGTGCACCTTCGCCTTGGGCTCTATGTCCTTGATGACGATCATTTCGTCGTCCTCGTACAGCTTGGCAGAAGGAATTTGACCTGCAATGATTTTACAAAAAATACAGTTATTCATAATCGATTACTCCCATACACAAATCCGAAGATTGTTTTTTAATTAATTTGACTTTGCACGCCCTTTCGACCTTGCCCTCGACGGCGATGCGAATGTAGTTTTCGCTGTAACCAAGCGTCCTGCCGTCCTGGTAGGTTTCGGGCACGAAGGTCAGCGTTTTGCCGATGAATTTATTGATATAGCTGTCGCGCAGCTCCTTTTCCAAGGCAAGCAGACGTGCCTTGCGCTCTTCCTTGACTGTGAGCGAAAGCTGCGGGAGCTTTGCCGCCACAGTGCCCTCGCGAGGGGAATAGACGAAGCAGTGTATCTGCGCAAAGCCCACTTGTTTGATTAAGCTGATACTCTCCGCAAACTCCTCTTCGCTCTCCCCGGGAAAGCCCACGATGACGTCCGTGGTGATTGCCGCATCGGGAAAATAGCGGTAAATGAGCTTGCATTTTTCCAGATATTGCTCGCCCGTGTATTTTCGGTTCATGCGCTTTAAAACGGCGGAAGAACCGCTCTGCAAGGACAGATGGAAATGCGGCGCAAACCCGGGCATGCCCCGTGCCGTTTGCAATAATTCCTCGTCAATGACCCGCACCTCGAGCGAGCCCAGCCGAATGCGCTTTTCAAGGGGGGATAACGCCTTTAAAAGCTGCGTTAAGCGGTTGCCTTGGTCGTTATAAGAGGAAATGTCAATGCCCGTTAAAACCAATTCCTCCGCCTTGGAAGTCTGCGCCTCCAAAAGGACTTCCCGTAGGGCGCGGGAGCGGCTTCTGCCACGCAGATAGGGCACGATGCAGTAGCTGCAAAAGTTGTTGCAGCCGTCTTGAATTTTGATGAAGTGACGGGTTTTGAGGCTTTCGGGCAGGGGCAAATCGTCGTAGGCACCGTCAAAGTCGTCGATGCTCGTCCCCTCTTTATCCAACAGGGATAAAATTTTGCTCTTTTGCCGTGCGCCCGTGATGAGGGTGACTCCCTTTTTACCCGAAAACGCCGAGGCGTTTTTCTGTGCGGCGCAGCCGCAGACAATGATTTTGGCTTGCGGGTTGTATTTATACGCCCGCGCCAAGAGCTGACGGCTCTTTTTTTCGGCTTCCGAAGTGACGGCGCAGGTATTTAAAATATACAAATCGGCATAGCCGAGCTTGTCCGACACCTCGTAGCCAAGCTCCTTGAGCCCGTGCGCCAGGGATGCGCTCTCCACGTCGTTAACCTTGCAACCGAGGGTGAAAACCACTGCTTTGGACATTATTGAAGTTCCCCAGCTGATACATTACCACCGAAGCGAGCGCCACCGCCGCCGTTTCGGCGCGCAAGATGCGCTTACCCAAGGACACGCCTTGATACCCGAGCGACTTGGCGAGCTCAAACTCGGCGTGGGAAAAACCGCCCTCGCTGCCCACAACCAAGGCACAAGAGCCGTGCAAGTCCTTTAAAGCATTGCCGTCTGGACTGTCCGAGCGGAAAAATTCACAGGCGAACAGCTTGTTCTGACAGTCCTTTGCGCTTTCCAGCGCCGATTGCAGAGTGGGATAATAGGTAATTTCGGGCGCGCACGAACGCAGGCACTGTTTTGCCGATTCCTGCGCTATTTTTTTGAGGCGCTCCAGCTTGTTTTCATTGACGTACGCCGAGGAGTATTCCGAGCAAAAGAGCGCAATTTCCTTGACACCCAGCTCGGTGGCTTTTTGCACGACGAACTCGTTTTTATCGGCGTTTTTGACGTAGCCGAACAGTAGCCTTACCTCGGTGCTCGGCTCCCTTTCGCCCAGATACGAGCCTATGATATGCACGGTCATTTGGCGTTTTTCCACCGAGGAGACCACGCCGTCGTATTCCCTGCCGCTGTTGTCGAGCAGGACGATTTCACTGCCCACGTTCAAACGCAGAACGGTGCGGGCATGGGCGAACTCTTCACCCGTCAGCGTTACCTCGTTATCCGTAATTTCCTTGACGAAAAAGCGTTTCTTCTCGGACATGGTTATCTCCTCAAGACAAGAGCGTTCCATTCGCCCTTGGCGCGCTCTTTAACGACCTGTAAGCCCTGCTGGGCGTATACGGCTTTGACCGTATCCAGACGGTCGTGCAGAATGCCCGAAAGGATTAAAACGCCGCCCTCGGCGAGGTATTTGGGAATGGAGGGAGAGAGCAGTACCAACACCTCTGCGGTGATGTTTGCCACGATGATATCGCCCGTAATTTTATTTTCGTCCAATAAATTGGAGTGAGAAACGGTTACGCTCTTTTCCACGCCGTTCAAAAGGGCGTTGTGATTGGCAGAATCCACCGCAACGGGGTCGATGTCCGTAAGATACGCCTTTTGCGCACCCAATTTAACGGCTGCAATGCCCAAAATGCCGCTGCCGCAGCCAACGTCGATACACACGGAATTTTCCTGAATATAGTTCTGTAAGAGCTCCACGCACATGGACGTGGTTTCGTGCTCGCCCGTGCCGAACGCCATGTTGGAGTCGAGCAAAACCACCTTCTCCTCGGGCATGGGTATGTATTTTATCCATTCGGGTACGACGACGATGCGACCGAGATGAATGGGACGGAAATGCTCTTTCCAGACCTCCAACCAAGCGTCGCCGTCCACGGTGCGCACGGTATCCTCCAACGAGCCGAAGTTCAACGCACCCGCTGCATTTTCCACCATCTGCGCAACGTCCTGCCGCAGGGCTTTTCGCACCGCGTCGGTTTTATCGAGGGCGATGTAGCACTTGACCAATACGTCGGCATTTTCATTGACGGTGAGCGTGTCGTCCATATAGTCCCAAAACATACCGTCCTTGCTCTTTTGCAGATGGACGATGTCGTTTGCGTCGCAGATATTGACGCCGAAGTCGGTATAATTCCACATGGCGTCGGCAATCAGCTCGCTCGCTTCGGTGGTGGTGTGTATGGTCAGTTCGGAAAATTCATTCATAATAGCGTCCTTAAAGTATATTTTTTTCTATGCTTTTTCTTTATTTATACGGGCAATAAAAACAGATAGGTGAAGTAGCCTACAAAGCCAAGCAGCATGAGTACGCCGCCCCAACGCTCTATTTTTCCCGACGGCAAATAGCCGAGTACGGATAACAGCACCGCTGCGCCCAAGGCAATGCCGCTGTCGATGACGAAGGCAGAGGCAAACGGCAAGGGCATGATGAGCGATGAAAGCCCTGCGGCTAAGGTTATATTGAAAATATTACTGCCCACGACGTTGCCCACGGCAATATCGCTTTTGCCCTTGATTGCCGCCATCACCGAGGTGACGAGCTCGGGCAGGGAAGTGCCGATGGCAACCACGGTCAACCCGATGATGCGTTCGCTGACGCCCAATTCGGTGGCAATGTCCGTTGCCGCATTGACGGCGACGTCTGCGCCCCATACGATGAGCACCAAGCCCACGAGAGTGATTATAAGCAAAAACCAGCCCTTTTGCTTCATGCTTTCGTACCAGGTTTGCTTTGGTTCTTCCTGCGCATTTTGAGCGGTTATCTCGGGCATGGGGGCTATGTTAGAGCCTTTGTTTTGGCGAAGGCCGTTCCAGATTAAAAAGATTGTATAGGCAATGAGAGCGATGAACAAAATTCCGCCTTCCATACGGTCCATTCGGTTGTCCACCGCGCCGAAGAGAATGAAAAGACAGGTAACAACGAGCAGAACGGGAAAGTCGGTTTTCTTTAAATTTTTATTGACGGGTAAGGGAGAGAATACCGCCGAAAGACCGAGAATGAGCAGGATATTCATAATATTACTGCCCACGACGTTACCGATGGTCAGTTCTGCGCTGCCCTTGATTGCCGAGGAAACGGACACGGCGAGCTCGGGCAGGGAGGTGCCGAACGCCACCACAGTGAGCCCAATGACCAGCTCCGGGATTTTTAGCTTGGCGGCGATGCCCGACGCGCCGTCGACAAACCAGTCCGCTCCCTTCACCAGTATGACAAAGCCCAATAACAGTAATAATACGGAAACGAACATGTTTCCCTCCTCTTTTGCAGTATGGGATATTATTTATTTTTTAGGAGCGTTGTCCGTTATTTTTAAAACGCTTTGTTTCATGACGGCAAACACCTCGTCGCTGATGATGTGTTCCATGCGACAGGCGTCCTTTTCCGCCGTTTGAGGGGATACCCCAAGCGCCGTCCAAAACTGTGTGATGACGGTGTGTTTTTCATAGACACTTTGGGCATGCTCCTCTCCTTTTTGCGTTAAGTGCAAATGCACGCCCTCCATAACGACGTAGCCTTCCTGCATTAAAATTTTCATTGCCTTGGTGACCGTCGGCTTGGAAACGCCCAAGCGCCTTGCCACGTCAACCGAATGTACGTCCCGTTGTTCTTGGGAGAGCAGCAAAATTGCCTCTAAGTAATTTTCGCCCGATTCGTGTATCGCCATAATTCCTTCCCCTTATCGCAGTTTTAAACAGTATAGCACGGATTGAAAGAAATTTCAAGAGCTTTTTAAAGTATTCCTTCCAAAAGTATTTTAATGCCGATGACAATTAATACGACGCCCCCGACGATAGCTGCCTTGTCGGCAAGCTTGTTGCCCACGGCTTTGCCGATGAACACTGCCAAAGCGCTTAAAGCAAAGGTGACCAAGCCGATAATCAGACAGTCCAGCCAAATATTCAAACACAGCGTGTTTGCCGTACTCAGGGCAAAAAAGGTAACCCCCACTGCCAAGGCGTCGATACTCGTGGCAACGGCTTGCGCCGTGAGCGTCGGTAAATTCAGCTCTATATCTTCACCTTTTTGAGCGTTTTCTCGGGCATGGGTCGGTGCATTTTGCAGCTTTTTATTTTCCATGAATTCCTTAACGCCGTCCCAAAGCATTTTTCCGCCGATCAGTGCCAGCAACGCAAAGGACAGCCAAGGCGCAATTTTTTCAATCAGTGCGGAGAACACGCCCGAGGAGAAAAAGCCGATAAGCGGCATAACGGCCTGGAAAAAGCCGTAAAATCCGGCGATGAGCAAAATTTTGCCTATTTTCATTTTACTGTCCGTCATACCGTTGGTCAAGCCCACGGCAAAAGCATCCATGGACAGTGCAAAGGCGATTAAAATGAGTTCTATAATTCCCATACGGTATATCTCCATTGGTAAAATTGGAAAAAAAGTAAACACTGTGCGGCAAATAAAAAAGACCTATGCGCAGAAAGAGCCGTGTTTCACCCTTTGTTTGCGCATAGGTCTTGTCGTTTACAATCGAGCCTGAAAGAAAAACTTTCAGCGTGTAGGCAGGATAACTTTTTGAAAGTAAAAAGCCGACTACTCCCCTATGACGGATACATTGTAACACATTGTATTTATTTTGTCAATGTTTATCTAAAAATTTTTTCGCTAAAAAAAGGGCTGAATTTTTCAGCCCTTTTTGTGCGTTTAATCCATTTTGGTATAGCTGGAGAGGTCCTGTTTTTCGATGGTGATATCACGGAAAGTAACGCTGCCGTAAAGCTCGGTGACCGTTTGTGTGGACGCTTCGTCGTCATCGGTGTTTGCCGTGAATTTTAAACCGAAGGTAATTTTATTTTTTTCGGGAATAATTTGATAAATCATCTCTTGCATGCGAGCAGAGCTATCGTCCGATGTCGAGGCGACGGTGAGCACGTTAACGCCGTCCCAATAACATTGGGTTTGCTCGCTGTCCGATGCCGTAAGATATATCATCCGGAAGATATACTTTAAATCAAATTCGTACGTCCCGATGCAGTCTACGTAATCGCTCACGGTCACATAGACATCGTTGCCGCTTCCGTTTAAGTTGACTATGTACGTTTGGGTGACAGGGTCAAAATCATATATATCGCCGTTGTATTCCTGCTGTGCGTATACGTTGGTGGTTTTGGTTTTGTTTCCGTCCGTGAGGCTTTTTATAGACGTCACGGTCTTGGAGGTTGCCGTTCTGTTCTGCTTGTCATATTTCACGACGGCTTTTTTAACCGTTGTTTCGGTTGGCAATTTAGATTGCTGCGTCGAAACAGTTGTCTTTTCTTCCCATTCCAAGCGATAGTCCTGATTGAAGGCGTCTTTTTGGTCGTAGCCGTAGTCTTTGATGAGCTGTTCGTATTTATCTACCAAATCTTTTGACGTAACCTTGTTGAAATATCCCCGAAAGCCCGTGCCGCAGGCAGTTAAGGGCAATAACATACCCAAAGCCAAAGCGCCGCAAAGTCCAAATAACAGTTTCTTTTTCATAACCATACCTCTTCATATTTTTAAAGCCGTGCGAACGGCTTGCTGTATACATAGTATAACATTTAACCCAATCTATGTCAATATAAATTTAAAAAGGGCTGAATTTTTCAGCCCTTTTTTGTCAATTCAATTTAGTTGCCCTTGGTGTATTTAGCGGTATCCTGCTTGGTTAAGTTAACGTTCTTAAACTGAATGTTCATGGAGGTCTCCATTACATGTTCTGTTTTGCTGGTATAAGCAGCATCTTCATCGTTGTCTTCTTCAATTCTGGTTACTTTAGAAGTCAAAGTAAAGACGTCTTCGGTAAGAACAAATTGATAAACTACGTTTGTCGTAGTTTTGATATCATTTTGCTCGTCCAATTCTTCCGACTCGACAACGATGGTGAATACGCTGTCATTATCAAAATAGAGCGTAGTGTCTTCATTGGTCGCCAACGTGCCTATCAACATGCTTACTTGTTGATATATTGCTTGGAAGCTGTACTCATCCAACTCATCGATGATGTCGGATGCTTCATAAACGTAATACATTTTGCTTTGAGGGTCGAAAGCATATACGTCTTCACCGTGCATATGAGCGTATGCTTCTTCCTTGCTTTCGCTACTGCTAGTGGCTTTGGAATCCTTATAAGAAGTTTTTTCTACTACCTTGGAATGCGTTGCCTTGTTGTCTTCATCGTATTCAACGGTTACTTCCATCTTGTGTTCGGATTTTTCGGTCAAAACGACTTCGGATTTATATGTATTCGTTTCGGTGCCGCTTTCTGTTCCCTTCACCTTCAGCGTGTAGTCTTTTTGGAAACCTTCTTCCTTATCATAGCCCAAGGTCGTGATTACGGCTTCAAATTCTTCTACAAATTCTTCAGCCGTAACTTCGTTTTCATACTTTTGAAAACCCGAACCGCAGCCCGCCAAAGGCACCAACATACCCAAAGCCAAAGCGCCGCAAAGTCCAAACAACAGTTTCTTTTTCATAAAAACACCTCTTTGATATTTTTTATTAAACCTTATATATTGTTTAATATATTCACAGTATAACACTGCTGTTCACCAATGTCAAGAGTGAATTTTACTTTTTTTTACATTTTTTGCTGTTTTTTGCGCCCTTGGAAATATTTTAAGCCTTCCAGCGCCAACAGCAAGCCTACACCCAACGCAAAGCCCTGCCAACTGAAGTTGGAGAGGTTTAACGCCGCCTGCGGGGGCGTGAGTGTGGTGGGACCGGCAACGATTGCGACGAACGAGCCGAGCATTAAGCCCAAAATAAAATAGACCGTAGCGCTACGGTATTTTTGAAGCGCTCGGGAAATAAATGTGACGGAGAGAACTGCCCCGATGATGATACCCATGCCAAAGACGAACAGCCCTAAGAATACGCTGAAATCAAAAGAAAAGAAAGTTTTTACCGCATTGAGCACGGGCAGATACACACCGGCAATCAACAATACCGTAGAGCCCGAAATCCCCGGCAAAACCATAGCGGAGATGGCTACCATGCCCACGATGAAGACATAAAAGTATTGCCAAAACTCCAGAGCTTTAAAGTCGATGGCGGAAAAGCCGTTCAATGCCGAACGGCCAAAGGTAAGCCCCACGACGATTGCAACGCCCAACAGCGAAAATAGCAGGTTGAAATATTTTCCCTTTAAGCAATCCTTTTCTTCCCAAGCGATGATGGGAACGGCGACTGCCGTTAAGCCCAAAAAGAAAGAGGACAGCACGTGTACGTGCGATTCAAAGAGGTTGGCGAGAAGTAAGATACAGGCAACCAGACCGATGCCAAAGCCGATTGCAAATTTTAATAGATAAACAATGGCCTCTTTGCGCTTTTGGTTATCCTTGCCGACGAGATCGTGCAGGGAGTTGATGAATTTATCGTAAAATCCGAAAATAAACGCAACCGTACCGCCGGAAATACCGGGAACGCTGTTTGCCAACGCCATGGAAAGGCCGTGTAAGGGGGTAAGCAATGTAAGATTCTCCTTAATTTAATAAATTTATTATAGCTTGCCAAAGAATAAAAGTCAATGGTTTGATTGTAAAATGAAAAAAACCAACTCTTTTTGTTTATTTTTCAAAACGGCATTGACAAGCTGAGCAATTTGTGCTATACTCTTATTATATTGATTTTATTGAGGTATAAATGATATGAATTATGCATTAAAGGCCATTACCTTTAAAGAATTAACCGTAACCGCCAACACCAACTTCCGCCCCGAACCCGGCAAAAAGACCGAATTTAAGCAGGAAATTCAGGTGGAAAAGCTGATTAAGTCTCCCGCGGTGGAAAAAATTTATTTGAGCGGTATTCGCTTTGAAATGAAGTCCACGCCCGAACACCCCACTCCCTACAACGTAGCCGTGCATATCACGGGCATCTTTGAAGCTGAGGACGTAAACGGCGAACAGGATTTACAGACCCTGCAATACGCCGCCGTTAACGTTATGCTCCCCTCTTTGCGTGCCGCCGTTGCAAACCTGTTGGCAACCGCTATGCTGCCGCCCGTTCAAATTCCTTTAATCCCCGTTACCAGACTGTGCCAGGCACCCGGTGAAAAGGAACCCAACTTTAAGGTGAAATTTGACGAATCGCTCTTGGCGTAAGTACAAAATTGAACAAAAAAAATCCTCTCGTTCTTTGAGAGGATTTTTATTTTTTAAGCGTTTATAGGCGCGGCGTCAGCGCAACAGTCTGCCCTGCTTGGTATTTAAAACCTTGAACAGCTCCAATTCCTCGCCCGTTTCGGCGGAGATATAGGCAAAGTATTCATGCTCTGAATAGTCGCCGCTGAATTCATAGCTGAGCACTTCCTCGCCCTCGTAGGGAATGAGCGCCAATCTTGCCGTTTTGGGCGTTAAATTGCCCAAGGCGGTTTGCGCCTGTTCCTGCGATACGGCAGGGCTGGGAATGCTTCTTTCACCGTGGTTGAGGTAGTAGGCGTGCGCCTGCATGCCTACGGGCATGCCCTTGGTCTCGCATACCTTGACGATGACCATGTCCGAATAACAGAGCACACCGTCCTGCTCATAGACGAAGTTAATATTCGCCGTGGCGCCGTTCTCCTGCAGCCAAACGGCCTTCATGTTTTGCATGCCCAGCTTGGTCAAGAACTTCTGAGCAATTTGCACGCACTCCTCCTGCGAGAAGTTGTTGGCCTGGCAGTGCTCGAAGCTGTCGAACATGATGAGCTTGCCGCCCGCCTTGGAAATTTGCGCGTACATTTCTCTGTCACGCTCGTCGGTGAGGGTGATATTGAAACATTCAACGCCGTTGGCGCTCACTTCACCCGTATAATCGGTGCTTTTTATATGATAGTCGGCAAAGTAATTTCTTGCCAATTCTTCGGCCTTAGCGGAAGTGATTTCCTCGGCGTTCAACAGCCCCTTTGCCGTTACCTGTTGTTTATTCTCGGAGAAGGGCCCGTCCTGAATGGAGGAAGGCGTTTGAATGACGTTGGAATTGAGGTTTTCAAAGCTGTCGTTCATTGCACCCTTCTTCTTGTTGCGAATGAGATTGGTCCAGTCCTTTGGCGTCATGGTATCGCGCAAACGCTGCAATTCGGATAAAATAGAAGCGTTGATCTGATACATATATTCGATGGTCTGAGAGTCCTTTTCGCCCAGCGTTCTGCCCGAAGCCGATTGGTTCAAGCCCGCTCTGGCGTATTCGGACGTGCGGTTGACGAAGGACGTGATGTTATTGGTGGTAGCCATGTCCACGGGAACACGCTCCAAGGTGCCTTCCATCAGCTCGCTCTGCACCAAGATATCGGTGAGCAGCTTGCGCTGTTCCTTTGCACCCGTGGCAATGCGTAATTTATCTAAATTGGAGCCTAAATTTTCACTCAGCTCGGTCAATTCGTATAATTGGCTGCGATAGCCGTCTGCCATGGATAAGCTCATGTTGTTCATATTGATACCGCCAATCGTGATGACGGTGAGCATGGCGAGAGAGGCTGCGCCCAGCGAGATGACCGCCGCCAACCAACCGCCAAAGCCCGGCGTGCGGTTTTTACGGCGCTTGGTATTCTCCTCGCGCTTGTGCCGACGGTTTGCCTCTGCCAGCTGACGCTTATGAATACGCTCTTCCTTACGTTTGAGTTCGAGTTCGTGACGCAGCTCGGCGTTTTGCTTGCGCAGGGCGATTCTGTCCTGACGCTCGCGCTCTTTGCGCTCCAAGCGCTGTACCGCCGTTTCGTTTTTGAGCATATCCTTGCGAGCGGCACGGGCGGCACGGCGTTCCTGCGCGCGCTCCTCTGCCTGCATACGGCGCTCCATTGCCCGTTCCTTTGCCTCTAATTTACGCTCCTGTAAAAGCTGTTTTCTCTCCGCGCGCAACATTTCTCTGCGTTCCTTACGCTCGGCTTTTGCCTTTGCGTTGCGGGTGCGAAGGTCGGCCTTGGAGTTTTCAATTTGTACCTTTTTGGTGACGGTCTTTTTGACAGCACCGTCTGCCGATTGCGCCTTGGTTTTGGGCATGGTGCGCTTTTCTTTTTCAATGCGCTCTACCTTTTTTGCCCCGCTGGACGTGTTCACACCTACCTTTTTAGTGCTCTTTTTTTCTTCCATTTTCCTATTCACTCCTTACAATGCAAATACGTGTCTGCCGATGATGGTTACGGTCGGTCTGTCGAAAATCCAACTGCTGGTCGCCACGGCGGGGTTGTAGTAATACAGACACCCGTACGAAGGGTCCCAACCGTTTAAGGCGTCCTGTGCGGCGTTATACGCCGTTTGGTCGGGCTCTAAATTGATTTGCCCGTCAGCTACCGCCGTAAACGCTCCGCTCTGGTATACGACCCCTGCCACCGTGTTGGGGAAGGAACTGCTCTTGACTCGGTTTAAAATGACCGCACCGATGGCGACTTGCCCGATATATGGCTCGCCTCTGCCTTCGGCGTAAATGGTCTTTGCCAAGAGGTATAAGTCGGTACTGGTGTAAGAGGAGCCCGAACCGCCCTGACCGCCCGTCACGTTATATTCCTTTTGCAGAACTTGCGCCGATTGGTTCATGCCGAGCGCTTGGTAGGTTTTTAAGCCCACGATACCGTCGGCGGTCAAGCCGTTTTTCTGCTGGAACTTTTGAACGGCCTGACGGGTAGCGCTGCCGTAGACGCCGTCCACGGCGCCCTTATAGTAGCCCCATTCCTTCAAACGGCGCTGTACTTCCTTGACTTCGCCGCCCTTAGAGCCCTGCTTGAGTACGGCGGTGGGCAGAGCCTGTTCGGCGGCGTCTGCCTGTACCGTGGACGGTGAAGCGTTGTGTATATGTTTTTGGATTGTGAACAGCGCAAAGAACAAGCCGACGGCTAAAAACGCCAGCGTAACGGCGCTGATTCTGATTATTTTTTTCATATAATTCTATTTTCCTCCTATGTATGCAGTGTGCGCGAAGGGCTGCGCCGCCACACTATTCCTGCGAAAAGAACGCCTCGATTATTTCGGCGAGCTTGGAGCGGTAGACGATGTTCTTACCGCCCACGCCCGTAAAACACAGCGGCGGATAGATACAGCACCACCAATTATCCCCTGCGCCCGTGCCCAGCTCCAAAATAAGCGCATCGTACACGCCGCTCGGCAGAGTGTATTCTTCATACACCCTCGTGGGGAACTCCTCGGCACGCACCGCCGCCCTGGCGGTATAGTCGTACCCGTGCGAGCGCAGTACGCTTTGGGACACCGCCTCGATGTCTTTGAGTCTGCTCTGCATGAGGGAAATTGCCTGTTCTTTGGAGTGACAGTTCACAATCCAAGGGGTAATGGCGTCGACCACAGCGTCGCGCACCAGATATTTGACGGCTTGGTCCTCGGCTGCGTTGGAGTTGGCTCGAATGTGAATACGCAGATATTCGGGCTGTCTGTTGGGCGCCGTTTGCATTGCGCCACCGATTGCCGTCAAAGTTATTATGAATAAAGAAAGAAAAAGTATACAAAATTTTTTCATATTTTTTACGCCTCCTGCGTTGTGTATGGACAAAAGGGAAAAAATTTATACCGTTATAAGAAAAACGCCCGGAAAAAATTGCCAAAAAAAATAAATTAAAAAAATTTTAAAAAAACAGTTAAAAACGCTTGCAATCTATTTTAAGATGTGGTATAGTATTAAAGCTGTCGAATGACTGCGGAAGTTTAGCTCAGTTGGGAGAGCATCTGCCTTACAAGCAGAGGGTCATAGGTTCGAGCCCTATAACTTCCACCAGAAAATAGTGCGGAATACATGCGGGAATGGCTCAGTGGTAGAGCGTCACCTTGCCAAGGTGAATGTCGCGGGTTCGAATCTCGTTTCCCGCTCCAAACAGTTCCGCACTATTTTTTTTATTTTAACGTATACTGTATACGGAAGACTGTGGCGCTATAGCCAAGCGGTAAGGCCAAGGTCTGCAAAACCTTTATCCCCCGGTTCAAATCCGGGTGGCGCCTCCAAAAAAGCTCCGTAAAAACAGCTTTTACGGAGCTTTTCCTTTTTATTTATTTTCCGTATGCCGCTGTGGTGGAATAGGCAGACGCAAGGGACTTAAAATGTAAGTACGTTTTGGTGTCTTTCGGGGCTTTTCGGTAACTTCTATACCATATATTGTGTCTTGTGGAGTAGTAAAGTGTCTTTGGGAAATCAAAATTAGAGCCACTTCTCGCAAAAAATTAACATTTTGCAAGAAAAAACCGCTTTAATTTGACGAATTTACAAATTAATCCCTTGAGGCAATCTAACTTCTTATGGAATTTCCCTTAAACCACCATATATTGTGGTTTAATACGAAGTTCAGACACAATTTTCGCGTAGCACTTCTCGCATTTTTCTCGCTTCGTTCTCGCTTTTGATATTTTTAATTTTTGCAATTTCATAAATGCCGCTGTGGTGGAATAGGCAGACGCAAGGGATTTAAAAGCATATGCGTCGAAAATTTCAGGAAATTTTGTGAAAATTTAACATTTTTAGTCGCCGATGTGGTGGAATAGGCAGACGCAAGGGACTTAAAATCCGTAGCGGATAACGCACTTTTTAAGAACCCTAAATCGC
>JAFVZP010000084.1 GCA_017508105.1 Clostridia bacterium | reverse complement strand
TCAAAAATCTTCATTGTCTTTTTTAATGCTCTTAACTTAAATACCATTCTTACAGCTCGAAATAGGAATTCGAAATAACTTTTTTTTCTGATTGGTTATACTTAACATAAACTCATTTGAAATATTCTCATCAATCAGAGGTCTATAATGCTAAACGTAATGGACGGTGCACCGGATACTTCAATATAGTACGTAGTTCCCCTTCTTCCATTGAAGGATAGGTTGTTGGTCCCCTGTGCGCCTTTGTTGGTGGCAATGGGATTTCCGGAAGCATTTAACACGCGCAATTTAGCCAACTCATTTTCAGAGCTAATATTTAAGGTCGTATTCGAATTAACGGTCAGCTTATAATAAACGCAAGACGTTGTATCGTCAGCATACGCAGTAACCTCTTGTCCGATAAAAGCGTAGATGGCATCGCTCATGGAAGTTCCCAGTTTGCCCTCCACCCAAGTATCAGGATTCAACGACGGATATTTTACTAAAAGGGAGCCGGTAATCGGGTTTTGATAGTACGCAGAATCGGCATATCCTGTTTTAGTTTCTACGGCTTCCCATATGCCTTCGCTATTCTTTTTGAGTTCCGTGCGATATACGGGATAAATTTTTTGATCAATGGGAATATTGGGAGAATTCTCGCCCAAGTCTACGCTGGTTGTAAAAAGATAATGTACGTTCGGCTGATCTTCGGGGAAATAAATCAAGAATGCCAAGCCTGTTGTTTCGGTATTGAAAAACTTTTCTATGTCCTGTCTTTCCCAAAAGTCCATACTTCCAAGCATATCGGATCTAAACCAGAAATTGCCGTTTATTCGGTTTTGGATTTCATTGTTGATATAAGAATCAGGATTGTTAAGGCCTATATCGGTTACGTTACCGTTTTCATCGGTGTACGTTCCGTTTATGATTGTTTCTATCAATACTTGGTGATTTTCACCCAATATGTCGCTGGGTAATTGTTCTACGCCTACCCAAGGAAAAACCTCGACCTCCATCGGTACTTCAATACTGCCCGTCGCATTCATGGCGTAATGCCAAGCAGCTTTTAGATTAATTGTAAAAAAGCTAACCAACGAAATAATGGCAACAAAACAACTTATACTTATCAATTTTACATGCTTCATTTCGAGTCCTTCTTTTACAGTTTTCCTTTCATTATTTGCTTGAAACGGTTAATTTCCTATTCGACGGCGTTTTACTTTTTTACGGAATGATTACGGTATATTTTAATATGAGCAGCTTCTTGCCCATACTTCACTCCCGTACACTCAACAGAATTATCCTCAAGGCAAACATCAACCGACTTGCCTTGACTGGTAACCTTAAGCAAAGTTTTATTTCCCTCTTTATAAGTTACACAGTGTTTAACTGCTCGGCGTGCTCCGTTCGGTAAATAACCCATAAACACCAAACGGGTTTTTATCGCTTTTTGCAATTTCTTTTCTACTATGGGCGTCGTAATAATCGCCAAAAGCACCAACAAGAAACAAAGCATGCCCGCAGGAGACTGCATGAAAACTACGAACGTACCCACAAAAGGAATGGATTCCCCGCGATAAATACTGCGCATTTGGTCGTAGGTTACCGGAAAGTCGTCGGAATATTTATTTGCGTCCCCTCTTAAAAGAAACCATCTTTGGTTTGGATGATTTTCATTGGGTTCCTCTATATCAACAATACGGTGAAGGATAAAATATCCCTTGATTTCATACACCACTATATCATAGAGTTTTAGGTCTTCTTCCTTTGGAAGCTGATGGAGAACAATTAAGTCAAACGTTTTAATTTGGTTGTTTAAATTATTTTCAACTAAATAAATATTGTCCTCATGCTTTGTCTCCATCGAACCCGTCTCAACGACCTTTATGGTAGGCACTGGGCCCAATTTTGCGTTCTGCGTAAAGCGAGAATATAAAGAAAAACAAAGAGCGCAAGCCAAAATAACGCATACGATAATAGGAAATGCGTTGTTTATTATAACAAAAAAAGCATTGCTTTTCTTTTTTTGTTCTTCTAAATATTCTTTTTCAATTTTTTCATCATCCAATCCGGCGTTTACCGTTCTTAAAGTATATTTGACGATTGTCGTTATCATCACCGAAAACAACGCAGTCAATACCGTAAAAACGATAATGCATAAAATCAGATTGTATTTTTCATATCCAAACATACAAGAAAATAACGGCGCATCATTTAGATACGCCGCTCCTTAATTATTTTTAAGCTACTACTTCCGTAATCGTTACAACAATGATATACGATTTCATCGCAGCTTCATAGGCAACGTTTTCATCATATGTAGTCAATTTTACAGTTTCACCGTCATTAAAGTTCAAACAAGCAGCAATTTGCTCTGCCGTAATTTGTTGTGATGCCAATGAAGCGGTTTCATTGATAACAAAGCTATTTTGCCCTTCTTTTACGCTGAAAATAGAAACTTCACCGGCTTCGTCATCGGTATATTTGGTCTGTGCGCCCTGCAAGGTGATCGTTGCTTGCATCTTAATACCGTTTGCCTTGACGGCATTGTCGGCATTTTCAGCGGCAGTAAACTTAACCCAAACCGAGCCGCTGGGTACTAAGGCAGCCACCCAGTCGGTAGGAGCGACGTCATCGACTAAGAATTTTAAGGTGTTGCCGTTTCCGCTGTTCGCAGTTTGATCAACTGAAATAGAACCTTTGGAGGTGTCGGATTGAATGGACGCCATGGTTGCCGATCTTGACAATTCGAGCGATACTGCACCACGGTTATAATGCCAAGCAGCGAACACGCCACCGATTGTTACGACGATTGCAAGAGCCATCAATAAACTAATTTTTCTAATTTGTTTCATAATGTTCCCCTTTTGGAAGATTTAATATGGCTATTGTATACCCTCCACCGAAATTTGTCAAGTTTTTTTGTCGTTTTCTTCTAATTATTTTTAAAGAAATTTATAACTATTTTTTATAAAAAATAAAATCAAGTTTATAGTAATGTATAAAACAATCAATAGCGGTATGGCGGCGGGGATTGAACCCCGCTTTACAATCGCCCGTGTATGAATACGAGGTACGCCATCTTTGCAACCGACAGATACCAGGTTCATACACAATGACTGCCGACATCATGGTGTTCGTGAGACGATTCGAACGTCCGACAAACCCAACTTAGGAGGTTGGTGCTCTATCCTGCTGAGCTACACGAACATATTACCTATACTTTACCACATTTTCTCCCCTTTCGCAACTCTTTTTTTAATTGCTTTTGCTATAATTTTTATAAATATAATTTTCCGCCATTTTTTATTTGCTATAAGATTTAATTATATCTTGTATTATGTTTTCTAAATGAACAACTGCGTTATTTTTTGGTAATTTCTTGACAAAAGAAAAAAAGCTATGCTATACTATTTGAGTAAGTGAGTTATTTTATCACTAAAAAGAATGCGGAAGCACTGATTTTGGTTGCCTCTGACGAATTTTTATTAAGGAGTAACAGCAATGAGTTTTAAGAGTCAATACCTTAACGACCTCATGGATAGAGTTGTTAAGAGAAATGCAAACGAACCTGAATTTCACCAAGCCGTTCAGGAAGTTTTGGAATCCATCGAGCCCGTCATCGAAAAACACCCCGAATACGTAAAAGCGGGCGTTATTGAAAGAATGGTTGAGCCTGAAAGAATTATTAAGTTCCGTGTGCCTTGGGTGGACGATAACGGAAACGTTCAGGTCAACAGAGGCTTCCGTATTCAATTTAACAGCGCAATCGGTCCTTACAAGGGCGGTTTGCGTTTTCACCCCTCCGTTTACGAAGGCATCATCAAATTCCTCGGCTTTGAACAGGTATTCAAGAACAGCTTGACTTCCCTGCCCATGGGCGGCGGTAAGGGCGGCAGCGACTTTGACCCCAGAGGTAAGTCCGACGCAGAAGTAATGCGTTTCTGCCAGAGCTTTATGACCGAGCTTTCCAAATACATCGGTCCCGACACCGACGTACCCGCAGGCGATATCGGCGTTGGTGCAAGAGAAATCGGCTATCTCTTCGGTCAGTATAAGAGATTGAGAAACGAATTTACGGGCGTTTTGACCGGTAAGGGCATCACCTACGGCGGTTCGTTGATCCGTCCTGAGGCAACGGGCTTTGGCGCCGTTTATTACACCGTTGAAATGCTCAAGTCCTTTGGCGAGGACGTTAAGGGCAAGACCTTTGCCGTTTCCGGCTTCGGTAACGTAGCTTGGGGTACGGTTAAGAAGGTAAACGAGTTGGGCGGCAAGGTTGTTACTCTGTCCGGTCCCGACGGATACATCTACGATCCCGACGGTATTTCCACCGAAGAAAAGGTTAATTTCTTGCTCGAAATGCGCGCTTCCTGCCGTGATAAGGTTCAGGATTATGCAGATAAGTTCGGCGTACAGTTCTTTGAAAAGCAAAGACCTTGGGGCGTGAAGGTAGACGTTGTTATGCCTTGCGCTACGCAGAACGAAGTTGGCATCGAGGACGCGAAAAAGATTGTTGCAAACGGCGTGAAGTACTACGTAGAGGTTGCAAACATGCCCACCACCGCAGAAGCTGTTGCATATTTGAAGCAAAACGGCGTAATCGTTGCGCCTTCCAAGGCTGTTAACGCAGGCGGCGTTGCCGTTTCCGGTTTGGAAATGTCGCAAAACTCCATGCGCTACGGTTGGAGTGCAGAAGAAGTTGACGAAAAGTTGAAGAGCATCATGAAAAACATCTTTATGAACTCCTACAACGCTGCCAAGGAATACGGCATGGACGGCGATTTGATTGCCGGCGCAAACATCGCAGGCTTCATCAAGGTTGCCGAAGCAATGCTCGCTCAGGGCGTGGTATAAGCCTAACTCCTCATTGATTGAATTAAATATAAAAAATCCCCTTTCGTGTAAAGGGGATTTTTATTTTGTGTAATCACTCGTTGAGCACTTGAATTTTGGTTTGTGCATCGCCGTACGGGCTTTGGGCGGTGATTTGAATTTCACCTGCCGTCGGGCGAATAATCGCCAACGCTTCGCCGTAGTAAACGTCGGTGGTATGGGTTAAATATCCCCTTTCGTTATACGGACAGGCGTTGCCCAAAGCGAGCAATTCGCCACCTGTAACCTGCACGCTAATCTCCCCTCTCGCCAAGGGAAAGAGCGTGCCTTTTTGGTCGGCATACTGCAAGCGAACGTACGCAAGATCTTTACCGGAAATGCTGTTCATCTCGGGCATGGTATGCAGCTGAGGTGCACCCTCGGCAGTAGAGAGTGAGGTTTTTGCCAATATATTTCCTTCTTTATCGAGCGCTACGGCGGTCAGCATACCCGATTGATAACGGACGGAAAACTTGGTTTTGCAGTCCCCTTTAATCTTCTTTTTGCCCACGGGAACGCCGTTCAGCAAAAGCTGTACCGCATACGCACGGGCGTATACCTCTACGTAGGTTTTTTTGCCCTCACAGCCCTTCCACGACCAGCTTTGGATTGCGTTGCTCATTTTCCACGCCGACGGGGAATGCGGCTTGTGATAGTCGTTGACGGGCACGACCGCCATTTTGATAATAGCCTGTTCAAAGGCGACTTGGGTGTAGAGCGCTTCACCGAGCTGACGTCCGACGAGGTCGATTCTGCCCGAGCCTGCTGATATCCAACCGACGACGGGACGGAAGTCCTTGGCGTACGTTCTGTATTCCCACGCGCCGATGCCCACCTCGCCGAGATAGTCGATACCCGCCCAGACAAAATCGCCGATGAGCGCGGAATGGGTTTTGGCAAGCTCGTAAAAACGGTAGGCATCCTTGCAGAAAGTTTCAGTGCCCAGAATGATGCGCTCGGGGTATTTTTTTAAATCGCCCCGATAGCGATTGATGCCGTAGTTATACCCTGCTACGTCCAGTTTTTCAAAGGCTTGTTTGCATTTTGCATCGCATGGGGGCAGAGTTGCGCCCAGCTTCATGGTTTTATCGCCGAAAATACCCGCGAGGTTGTTGAAGAATGCGCTGCCGACCTTTTGCCCCTGCTCGGCTTTCTTTTCGCTGTAAACGCCAAAGCCCAGTGAAAAGAGAAAATTGAAGAAGATATTGATGCCGCAGGTTACGGGACGCTCGTCCAAGCTATGTAGATATTCGCACATCTGCGCACAGAATTCCACACCGCGTTTTTGCGAGGTTTCCGCCACCTCATTGCCGATGGAATACATCACAACCGAGGGATGGTTATAGTCCTTATCCACCATGTCCTTTAAGTCCTGCTGCCACCAATCCATGATATAATCGGCGTAATCGTAACGGGTTTTGTGGATATACCAGCCGTCGGTATATTCATCCAGCACCAGAACACCCAACTCGTCGCACGCATCGAGCGTTGCCTTGGAGCAGGGGTTGTGCGCCGAACGAATGGCGTTGTAGCCGGCGTTTTTTATGAGTTCTATCTTTCGTCTGTCGGCAAACGGATGTGCCGCCGCGCCCAACAGACCTTGGTCGCTGTGAATGCACGCACCCTGTAATATAACTCTTTCACCGTTGAGTAAAAAACCGTTTTTTGCCGAAACAGACACTTGACGCATACCGAATTTTAGCGTGCGTACGTCCTCGCCATATTCGACGTTTAGGGTGTATAAAAAGGGATTTTCTATACTCCAAAGATTTGCGTTATCTAAGCAAAAGCACATGGGCATGCCCGTGTTGACGGTACTTTTGAATAAAATATTTTCCCCGTCCGAAACGCTGAATTGCACCTTTTGCGAAGGTGTGCCGTCGGCGGAAAAACAGACCTCCATTTCCCGCTTTTGATAATCGACGGTCCTGATTTTTACACCGTTTAGGCAAAGGGAGTTTTGAGGCAGAAAATGCAGCTTTACGGGGCGGTAGATGCCTGCGCCCGCATACCAGCGGCAGTTGGGCTGTTCGGCGTTACGGGCGATGACGCGCACTTGATTTTCGCCTACTCTCACCCATTGATTTACGGAAACGTAAAAATTTGTAAACCCGTACGGGCGGAACGCCGCCTTATGACCGTTGATATACACCTCTGCCTTGCTATAAACTCCCTCAAATTCGAGGTAAATTTTTTGTTGCAACTGCGCCTCGGTGAGCGAAAAGTTCTTGACGTATTCATAGTCGTACCCCTCGTACCAAGCGCCGTTTACGCCGCTTGAAGCCTCGCTTGTGTGTTTTTCCAAGCGCATGGCGTCGTGCGGGAGGCAAACGTCTTTATATTGATGAGAGCCCAAGCGGGCGTATCGCCAAGCCTCGTTAAAATCCACCGTCTGCATGCTTTTGTCCCCTATGCGTTTTTCTCTTTTATTGTACTATACACCGAGCGCTTTGTCAATACGAAATTTTTTTAGCTTGCGGGAATTTCTTCAACGGGCGCGGGCAGGGCGGCGCACAGCCCGTTGACTTCCTCCTCCATGCCCTGCACGATTTCACCGACCAATTCACTGCCGATGCGGGCGCAACCGAGGGCGAGCATATCCTTGAAGCGTTCGGGCGTTTCCACCCCCCATGCCTTGATTTCACATTTCTTTTTTAGTTGGCGTTGCAGTAAAGTGATGAGCTCTTCTTCCGCGCGCACGCAGAGATATTTGCCGCCGGCGTCGAGTGCAATTTGCGCAATACGCAAGAATTTATCGGTAGGCAGAGAATAGGCGTCCAAATGAATTTTTACCGTCCGTAAACGGGCTCTTCGGAGTATTTTTTTAATTTCCTTTTTAAAGTAAGTATAGTTTCCGTTGATGATGGCGGAGATGCAGGGGTAAAAATCCAGTTCGTTCGCCCCCTCTCGCAGGGAGTTTTTTAGCTCGTACAGCTTGACTTTGAGCGTGCTTTCGCTGTTGCCGCCGATGATACTGCTGACCCCTACGCCCGTGTTTTTCAAGAGATTTTTGCACGTTCTTACATAGACGGGCTGCACGCAGACGCAAGCTGATTGAATACGCTTTGCCTGTTCGCACACGCTGCGAATTTCCATTGCGGAAGCGTTTTTACGCACAAGCGTTGGCTCCAAGCCGCGCAAACGGCCACGAAGCTCTAAAATTTTCTTCCTGCGTTTATACTCTTCAAAATCCGCCGCTTCCTCGGGCGAGATTGCGATATTGTTTTCCATTGACATATACCCTCCCACGCTTGTTTTTTGCCATAAGACGGCTTTTTATGCGGAAAAACTCTATTTTATGACACGATAAAAAAAGTATAGTGTTATTGATTATGAATACTTGTTTTTTGCTTTTAAACAATTTATTGAGTTCTACGCAAGCATGGGGCGGCGTTGCCACCTTTCTTTTGTTGCTGCTTTGTTTTGTCGGCGTGCATGCGGCAAAGCTTTCGTCCAAGGGGTATTTATTCTATAAGCAAATGAAAGAATACAGGGACTCAGCCGAACAAGACGAGCGACCCAAGCAGAACTCTGTTTCGACGCCTAAAAAGCCCGTTCAAAAACGGGAAAATGCGCCTGCGCCCGTCTATTATTTAGTGGAAAAAAAGCGCATACGCAAACAGCCGACGGGGTACGCCGAGCCAAAGCGTATACGCTTTCAAAACGAACAGGAATGAACGATTAGTCGTTAAACTTGGTTAAATTTTCTCCGTCCTCCCACAGACGCTCCAAACGGTAGAATTCACGGGCGTCTTCACTGAAAATATGGAGCATGACGTCGCCGTAGTCGAGCACCGCCCATCTGCCGTCGTGCACGCCCTCCAAGCGGGTGGGAGCTAAATCAAAGTTCTTTTCCATTTGCTCCTCTACGTGCTCCGCCAAGGATTTTACCTGTGTGGAGCTGTTGCCCGATACGAGTACGAAATAATCGCACAGACTGGTCTTTTGTTCGACGTCAATGTATACGATGTCCTTGCCCTTTTTATCGGACAGTACTTTACAAATTGCCAACGTTAGTTCTTTTGAGGTCATAGAGGTTTTTTCTCCTTTTTTATATTTTTCTCTTTGTAAATTTCTTGGTAATACTCAAACGCTTGCAGGGTGAGAGGATACACCGTATCCGCCGTTTGCGCAAGGTATTCGATTAAATGCTTTAAGCTCAGATACATACAGGTATCCAAGTCCTGGTAAAACGCCGCCCGAAGCTCCTCAATATGCGGAAAGCTCCGCCCTTCTTCCAATAAATCGCAGAGGAACACCAGCTTTTCAAGCGTGCTCATGCTCGGCCTTGCGCTGGTATGATAGCGCACGGCGTTTAAAACGTCCCCGTCGGCAACCGAGAAGGTATGCTCTAAAACGTAGGCGCCGGCGTATTGATGGATAACGGGAGCAGGTACGTTTTCAGGCGGAACAAAGCCGTGCAGACGGCAATCGTCGGGGGGAAGATTTTTGGCAACGTCGTGCAGAGCCGAAGCGACAAGCGTTTTGTGTTCGTCCAAATGCAAGCGCCCAACGTTTTGCATCGCCATCAGACAGACCCGACGGCTATGCTCGGCACGCTTATCGTTTTGCAGGGAGAGCCCTTGTAGGATTTCGGGCAATTGATATAACCCATGCCCGAGAATATAGTCGTTTACGCCCTGCGGTACAAGGTGGGAAATATCCATATTCAAAATGCTGCGGGTGCGGATTTGCGTGGAAGATACGGCGTCGCCGTTATAGGGAATTACTTCAAAACGCTTGGCGAAGGAGAGCAAAAACGCCTCTTGCTGCTTGGCGATATTTTCCACACTTTCGTTGCGGCGACAGACGGCAAGCTCGGCGTGGCTTAAAATATCCTCGGGGTTTTTCCAATGGAAGAAGTCCCAGAACATGTCCGTACCCACCAACCAAAAGAGCTTGGCGTTGGGGTATAATTTGGCGAAATGACGACAGGTCAGATAGGTATAGCTTGCGCCGCTTTTGGTCAGCTCATAGTCGCTTATTTCCACTTTATCCAAATGCGCAAAGGCAATTTGGCACATAGCAAGACGGTGCCGGGATTGTGCCAAGCGCTTGCCCTGTTTGTGCGGTGGAATACCTGCGGGTACGATGATGAGCTTATCCAAGGACATGCCTTTGATTGCCGCCTCTGCAAGGCGGACGTGTTCTTTGTGTACGGGGTCGAACGAACCGCCGAAAATTCCTATCTTCATGAGAATATTATACAATAGATATTGATATTTTTCAAGTTTAATTTGAAATTTTTTTGACAAAAATTTATATATGAAAAAAATTGATATTCCGCTGTTTGCGGACACCGTATTCTTTTTTGCCTGCTCTTGGCTACTTTCACTCTGTATTTTGCGTTATTTTCGCATTCGTATGTGGTTGGCGTTGATTTTATGTACGGTTTTATCCCTCTCCGTCGGCGCGACGGTATTTTTGCTGTTATATAAAAGCCGAAAGAAAAAATTTTTACTCGCACAAGACAGAGAGGAAAAGGATAAGCTCATGCTGCACTTGGCGCTATCTTCCTTGGAAGAGAATAAAAAACTGTTTGCGCCCGTCTTGAATAAAGGCGAGCGAACCTATCTTCTGTTCAGCATGCAACCGCTTTCTGCGGATACGTTGGCGGAGAAGATACGCCGATGTCCCAAGGACCAACGCTTTACGGTGTTTTGCAATACCCTTTCGCCCGAGGCGAGAAAATTATGCGAGGATTTTGGCATTACCGCCGTGGAAGGCGGCGAGGTATACGCCAAGCTCAAAGCGGCAAACGGGTTGCCGCAAACGTATATCTGCGCCGAAAAGAAAAAACGTGGCGTGAAGGAAAAGCTCAAGGTGAGCTTTCATAAAAAAAACAGCCGCTCCTTTTTTTTCAGCGGAGCGGCGTTGTTGATTTTGAGTTTGTTTTCCTTTTTT
>JAFVZP010000083.1 GCA_017508105.1 Clostridia bacterium | reverse complement strand
GGCAAGCCTTTTTATGTTTTACTTGATTAAATTGGCGAGGAAGTTGACCGTTTTGTCTACGCCGAGCGCGCTGTTGATGAGCAGGTTATAGTTTTCTCTGTTCCCCCAATCGGCGTAGGCGTAACGCTTATAGTAATTACGGCGAAAGGCATCTTTTTTCTTGATTTCCCTTTCGGCTTCCTTCGGATTGACCTGTAATTTTTCCTGAATTCGCCCGATGCGCTCGGACATGGGGGCATAGACGAATACGTTGAACGCAGGCATGCCCTCTTCCTCTAAGATATGCGCGGCACACCGCCCGACGATGACGCAATCGCCCTTTTGGGCAAGCTGGATGATGGCGTTTCTCTGGGCGAGATAAATGCGGTCGTAGATGGGCAAATTATCGCTGCTGTATACGCCGCCGAAATATTGAAATACCCCCGTAACCTTATCCTCGGCGTCGTCCACGCTCTCTTTGGAGATACCCGAAAGAGACGCCGTTAATTGTGCCACGGTTTTATCGTAACAGGGAATTCCCAACGCATCGGCAAGACGGTGGGCAATTTCACCCCCGCCCGAGCCGTATTCCCGACTGACGGTAATAATCATAGCTTTCCCTCCTTACATTATTACTATATTCAGTATATCATACTTTTTGGAAATTGCAAGGGGGCTTTTTAATTTTTAGTTGCTAAAAAATTCAAAAAGCTCAAACACCCGCTCTCAATATCCTGATAAGTCGTGGCAAATTCCCCCGTATACCACGGGTCGGCAACCTCGCCCGATTGCGGGGTAAAGGATAACAGCAGGTGCTGTTTTTTATCCGTACCGAACAGGCGGTTGGTGTTGCGTAAATTGGACTTATCCATGCACAGGAAATAATCGTACTTGTCAAAGTCCTCTCTCTTTAGCTGTACGGCACGCTTGTCCTCGCAGGAAATGCCGTGCTTTGCCAGCTCCCGACGGGCAGGGGGATAGACGGGATTTCCGTATTCCTCTGCGCTCGTGCCGGCAGAAGCGATGAAAAACGAGCCACCCATGCCCTTATCCTCTACCATTTTACGAAAGATAAATTCCGCCATGGGCGAACGGCAGATATTGCCCAAACACACAAACATTACCCGTGTCATATATGCTCCTTTATACCGTAAATCCCCCTGAAATTATCAAGGGGATTTGTTTTTTTCTTTACTGATATTCGATGACGTCCACCCATTTGGCGAGCAGTGCCAATTCTTCGGGCTTGCCCTTTACCGATTGGCTTGCCGCTACGACGGGGAGTAAGCGCTGGACGTATTCCTTTTTGGTATCCGTCTTTTGGCAGAATTTATCGAGATAGCGTTCTGCAATCTCGGTTTTATTCTCCAAGCAGAAGGTGAGATAGGTTCTGGCTACGTCGAGCGCGGCGTTACCCTGCGTGGCGTGCGACCAGTCGATGAGGTATACCTCGCCTTGAGGGGTAATCATGATATTGCCCGGCGTAAAGTCGCCGTGGCAGAGCTTGGAATGCTTGGGCATGGATTCAAGGCGCATTTGCAGCTCGTATTTCACGCCGTCGTCAAAGGACGTTTGCGAAATTTTATAGAGCATTTTATCCTTTAAGCGAGGCAGAAGCTGCACGCTCTTTTCGTGCATTTCGGTCTGTAAATCGACCATTAAGTCGAGATATTCCTCTATCTTTTGAGGATTTTCCTCCATCAGCTGTGCTAAATTTTTGCCCTCGACGTAGTCCATTAAAATTGCCCATTTGCCGTCGATTTTGGTAACCTCACGAACCTTGGGAATATTCAGCCCGCTCTCCTCGGCACGGGCTTGGTTGAGGGCCTCGTTTAAAATATTCGGCGTGGGAAAGGAATTGTCAAACAGCTTGACCGTCATTCCGTTTTCCACGTATACCGTCTTATGCGGACTTTGATAGATGATTGTTTTACTCATGTAATGTAGGTCTCCTTATCTTGCTATCCTTATTATACCGCATTACACGGTATTTTTCAATAGCTTTGAAAAAATTTTCCTATTATTTTTTTTGAAACAGCTTTAAAATATCTGCTTGAAGCAAGAAGTTGCACGTTTTATTGTCTTGCTTTTCCATCAAACGGTAGAGCCATGCCACAAGCAAACACGCAAGCGCGCCCGCCACGCTTCCGACGATGAGCCCTGCCAATACGTCCGTGGTATAGTGTACGACAAAATAAATTCTTGAAAAGCCCATCAAAAGCGCAAACACCAGGGCTGACCAGCTCCACTTTTTATTGCCGAATAAAAAGAATGCAAATCCCGCCGCCATTGCGGACGTGGTATGCCCCGACGGGAAGGAAAACTCGCCGACGTGTACGCCGCCCACGTATTGCCAATATTCGTAAAACTGAGCGTCGGTTGCAAAGGGACGGTGCCGCACAATGATATTCTTTAAGGTAAGATTGGTGAAAACCAAACCAAAAAGTAGAGCAATGAGCATGGCAATTCCTATCTTTCGGGTCTTTTGAAAGAACAGAAAAGCAACGCCCAGGGCGATGAAAAACCAACCGCCCTCACCCAAAAAGGTGATAAAGCCCAAAAGGGGCGTAAAGATACCCCCCGCAAGCTCCGCAAGGGAGTGCGTAAAGGCAAAAACAGCGGCGTCAAAGCCGTAAAAGGTGTGGTTCAACCACAGTGCAAACTCGGACATGGTATCCTCCTCTTTAGAATAATATTATCGAATGACGAGCAATTTTTTCTTGGCGCGCGTGATGGCGGTATACAGCCACCTTGCCCGATCCTCGCCGAAGATATAGCTCTCGTCAAACACGATGACGAAGTCAAATTCGCTGCCCTGCGCTTTGTGGCAGGTGATGGCGTAGGCAAACTCGAAGCGGCAGATGGTCTCCTCTTTCTTTGCCTGCACGCGGCGTAAAATTGCGTAATCGCTCTCGTGCACAAAGGTGCCGTCCACCAATTTTACCGCTAAGTCGCCGTAATTGTGCGCGTAAAATCCGTGGGTGAAGACGGCGCTGTCCACGGGGAGCTTGTGCACGACGTTGGTTAAAAACTCCGCCTGAAAATCCATACTCATCAGGTTGTCGGGCTGCTGCTGTACGTTCGAGCAGTAACCGATAACGCCGTTGACGAGGTTGAACGACCTGTCCTCGTCGATGAACCGCTCCCAATTGTTGAGCGTACAGATGAGCTTTTCGCCGTCCACGGGCAAAAGCGCCGCGGGTGCAATGCCCTGATAGGCACGCATTTCTTTGTTGATATCCGCTCGGGTTTTATTCCTGCCCACGATGATTTGATTTGCCTTACAAAACAGCCGTTTGCGCTCGGCGGGCGAGAGAGAGTTTTTAGGTATGACCACGGCGCTGTCGCCGTAGCGCCCGTAGGGGATATACTCCCCTTTTCTTGCTTGTTGCGCCAGGAGAATGATGGGGTTATCCGCCTCCTGCCGCACGATTTGCGTGAGCTGAAAATCGGGATTTTCCAAGAGAATGTTGTTGCCGTTTACGGGGGGAAGCTGAGCGTTGTCGCCGCAGAACAGGCATTTGACCTTATAGCTTAATAAATCCCGTAAAATGAGGTTGTCCACCATGGAGCTTTCGTCGATGACGATGAGACGGATACCCTCGCCGATTTTTTCCTTTTTGATGAAGCTCAGACGGGTTTTCCGCACCACCTCGCCGTCCTCGTTGACGTCAAAGTCCTCATCGTCCCGCACGTAGATGAGCGAATGAATGGTACACGCCGGCGTGCCGTTTTTGACGAGTACGCTTGCCGCCTTGCCCGTGGGCGCAACGAACACCGCCTCCTTGCCCACTTGCAGGTGTAAGCTCTCCACTACTTTTTTTAAAAGAAAGGTTTTACCCGTGCCGGCGTAGCCCGAAAGGACGAATACCTGATCGTCCGTATTGAGATACCATTCCCGTATCATTGTGAGCGCCGTCTGCTGGTCGGCGGTTAAAAGTTCTTCCATACGCTATCATTATACAACAATTTTATGGAAATGGCAAAAAAACACCCGTATGTTTTTTTCAATTTCATAAAAAATTCCGCCCATCGCACGGACGGGCGGAAAAAATTTTTTGTTATTTTTGCATCAACTGTTTTTCTATCTTCTTAAAAGAATCGATTTTGGTATCCAACTGCTGTTTTTGCACAGGTTGTACCTGATAGTACCCCCTCATCTTCATCTCCTGAAACACGCTGAATTGGTTGTCGGCGCAGTCCGCATAGCTGCGCAACAGCTCCTTGCGTAAGTTTTTACTGCTGCCCTCGCGAATTGCCGTGTCGTAAAAGCCCAACAGCTGCTTTTCGCAGTCGAGCATATCCTGCAGGGAATCCTGTTCGTTGAGCGTCATATCTCGCTTGGTTTGCATTACACGCTACCTCCGTTTAAAATGGTCAGTAAATGGCTGAATCGGCCCTCGTGTTGATTGGCGATTTCGTGCATTTTGGCGCTTAAATCGACGTCGGTGAGCGTGTTGGCGTACATTCTTGCCTTCTTGCATGCCATTTGCTCGCCGAGCATCAGGTGAGACATCACTTCTAAGTCTTTGGTCGTTAATTGAATCATATGGTTCACGTACCTCCTACTCCCCTACTATGCGCCACTTTTTAATGTTTTATACAAACCAAGCATGCCCGTGAGGAAAGAAGCTTTCATCACGGGCATGGGTATGGGTTGTAGAGCATTACTCTTTTTCTTTGTAATATTGACAAAAGGGCTTTAAAGGACATTCGGGGCAGTTGGGGCGTTGGGAATGACATACCCTTCTGCCGTGATAAATGAGCCAGTGATGCGCCTTGGACCATACGCTTTCGGGAAGAGCCTGCATGAGCTGTAGTTCGGTTTTTTCGGGCGTGGAAGCGTGCGCCAGCCCTAAGCGGTTGGAAACCCGAAAG
>JAFVZP010000082.1 GCA_017508105.1 Clostridia bacterium | reverse complement strand
TGCCGTTACCGTAGAAGGTACGGGCGCTAAATCTCCTTACGATAAGGAAAAATTGCCTTCTTACTTCTCCGGTAAGGTTGCAGACGTTTCCACCGAAGAATTTGAAGCTCTCTTACAGACGGGCGACGATAAGGTTAAGTATAACAGACCTAACCCCAACTATCCCTTCTATAAGAAGAACAGAATGCTCATTCACCCTAACTGCACGGTAGCTGACTTGCGTTACGCTCCCGGTTGGACGGGCAGACTGTTTGCCGGCGCTATCACCTTGGCAATCAACCTGTTGCGTAAATTGGGTCAGAGAACGCTCGCCAACACCTTGATCATGGGCGTATACCATCAACCTATGCGCGGTATGGGTAAGTTCGGCGGCTTTGGCGCTTACAAGACCAACGGCTTAATCACCATGTTCAACGGCCACTTCTTCAAGGGCTTGGGAATGTTCTTAAAGGGC
Source organism: Clostridia bacterium (assembly GCA_017508105.1). Lineage (GTDB taxonomy): Bacteria > Bacillota > Clostridia > Christensenellales > Borkfalkiaceae > RGIG4074. The sequence goes on along the minus strand of JAFVZP010000082.1, from coordinate 22,324 downwards.
GACCCCGAACTCAACGCTCAGCAGAAGGCAAGAAGAGAAGCAGAAAAGGCTTCTAAATAATCGAACTTCAAGTTTCTTGTAAGAAACTGAAATAAAAAAATATTATTGGAGGATAATAATAATGAATGAAGAATTCAAGAACCAAGAAGAGTTGGAGCAATCCAACGCAGTAGCAACCGAGGCTAAAGAAGACAACGCCTTTATTAAATGGTGGAAGGGCTTCGAAGGCTGGTGGGAAGAAACCCCGATGAAGAAGACCATTTGGCAGTTCATCAAGATGTTCATCATCTCCAACGGCGTTACCATCTTCCAGTATCTGTTCATGACCTTTACTCCCGCTTTGTTTGCTGCATTGGGCGTTACCACCGATCCTTTGGTATTCCCCGCAGTTGATATTGAGTTGCTCGGCGTTTCCTATCAATGGGGTATCATCGGTGAATATGCAGGCAACGGCTTTGCTTCCTGGTGCGCAACGACTACCGCAGTTGCTTTGGCTCAATGCATCAACTTCCCTCTGCAGAGAAACATCTCCTTCAAATCTAAGGGGAACATTCCTTGGCAGATCATGTGGTATGCAATCGGTTGGGTAGGCATTACCTTGGTTATGGGCGCTATCAACAACTTGTGGATGCCTTTGGCTGACCAGTTGATGGATCCTGCTATCTACAACATCTTAAAGACCGTAATCATCGGCGGTATCTCCATCGTTATCTTCTTCCCCATCTTCAAGATCATTTTCCCTGAAGGCGAAGCTAAAAAAGAAGACTAATTACACTCATTGAACCTAAAACAGGCGGTCATAGCAGCGTAACGCCGCTATGACCGTCAAACTTTTATAAAAAAACATTCTTAAGGAATATTTATTATGAAATTAATCACGTTTGCAGTTCCCAGCTATAACTCTCAGGACTATATGCGGCACTGCATCGACACGCTTTTAACCGGCGGTGATGAAGTTGAAATCATCATCGTCAACGACGGATCCAAAGACAATACGGGAGCCATTGCCGACGAATACGCCGCAAAATATCCCGACATCATCGTACCCGTACACAAGGAAAACGGCGGACACGGTTCGGGTGTCAACGCAGGCATGGTACGGGCGAAAGGTCTTTATTACAAGGTCGTCGACTCGGACGATTGGCTGGACGAGGCGTCGCTTAAAACCACGCTCGATACCATTCGTTCGCACGTAGAGCAGGGCGAAGCAGCCGATTTGTATATCTGCAATTTCGTCTATGAGCACGTTTCCGACGGCACGTCCTACGTCAGTCACTACCGCAACAAAATGCCCACCAACCGCTTCTTTAGTTGGGATGAGGTAAAGAGCTTTACCAAGTGGGAAATGCTCTTAATGCACTCGCTCATTTACCGTACGCAGGCGCTTCGTGACAGCGGCGTATCTCTCCCCGAACACACTTTCTACGTAGACAACATCTTCGCCTACCAGCCCCTGCCGTTCATGCAAAAGCTCTACTACATCGACATAGATTTATACCGCTATTTCATCGGCAGAATCGACCAATCGGTCACCGTAGGCAATATGACCAAGCGCTATGAACAGCAACTTCGCGTCATGCGTTTAATGACCGAGGCATACACTTACGATTATATCAACGCACAGCAAAAGGGATTAAAGAAATACCTTTTCCATGCGTTGAGCGCCATCATGATGAACACCATTTTCTTCACCTCGGGCGGTAAAGACAATAAAAAAGAGCGTAAGGAAAAGCTGAAAGCCTTGTGGTCGGATTTAAAAGCACGGGACAAAAAGCTGTACAGCAAGCTGCGTTACCGTTCTTTGCCCGCCATCATCAGCTGGATGCCCTTCGGTATGCAGGGTTGGATTAGCACCATTGGATATAAAATCCTCTGTAAATTCGTAAAATTAGGACAATAAATTAGAACAATTAAGGTGATCAATATGAAAAATTACATCGGTTTTGATATAGGCGGCACCTTTGTCAAGGGCGGTATCGTGGACGAGAACGGCAAGCTGTTGGTATTCGACAGCATTCCCACCGACACCAAAAATATCGTCTGCGACTTGGCAGGCTTTGCCAATAAACTTTTGGATAAAGCGGGGCTTTCCGCCGATAAGGTAGAAGGCATCGGCATGGGTATCCCCGGCATGATTGATTCCGAAAACGGCGTGGTAACCTTTGCCGGCAACCTCGACTGGAAGAACTTTGCCATCGCCTATGAATTGAGCGCTATGACCGGCTTTACCGTCAAAATCACCAACGACGCCAACGCCGCCGCTCTCGGCGAAGCACGTTTTGGCGCCGGTAAGGAATATGCCGACAGCATTTTGGTCACGCTCGGCACGGGCGTGGGTGGGGGCATCGTCATTGACGGCAGGCTCTTCTCGGGCAGACATTCCCAAGGCGGTGAAATCGGACACATGGTCATCGACAAGGGCGGTTTAAAATGTACCTGCGGCAGACGCGGCTGCTTCGAGGTCTACACCTCGGCAACAGCGCTCATTCGCGAGACCAAAAAAGCCATGACGGACAACGTCGATTCCGAGATGTGGCAAGACTATACCCTCGATACGGTAGACGGTTTAACGGCGTTCTCGCACGCCAAAACCGATAAAACGGCGGCAAGAGTCATTGAAGCGTACGAGGACAACCTCGCTTGTGGCTTGGTCAACCTCGCCAACATCTTCCGTCCGGACGTCATCATGCTCGGCGGCGGCATCTCTAACCAGGGAGAAAACCTCACCAAGCCCCTGCAAAAGAAATTCGATAAGGAAATCTTTGCGCACGGCTTAGGCATTCCCGTACCCATCGTTAAGGCATCCTTGGGCAACAAGGCGGGCGTTTTGGGCGCAGCAGCCTACGCCATGGACGAAATTTAAAAAAGTATTTTGAATAGCAAAATCCCGTTTGTCACCAAACGGGATTTTTTCATATCTTGTTTCAGTTGATGGGCGTATAGCCCGTCTTTTCAATCAATTCCTGCCCTTGCGGTGATAAAATCCAATCAATGAGCGCCTTGGTATTGCCCGTCGGATTTCCGTTGGTTACGGCATAAAACTGCACGGTAAAGGGATAACTGCCGTCTTTTATATTGTCCACGGTGGGGGCTATGCCGTTAATTTTCAGTAGCTTGCTTTGCGGGTTGGGCAACATGCTCGTGGCGTAATATCGGTAGGAATATCCAAGCGCAGGTTGCACACCCTTCCATTCTACGGAAATTTGTTGCATCAAACTGTTGGTGCCGATTAAACTCTTATCGGGCAACGGTTGAGGCGCCTGTATGGGCAAATTGCCCATAATACGCTGTAACCCCGTCTGCGAGCCCGAGCCCTCGGGCCGTTGAAAGGCAATAATATTTCCGCCCTCCACCCAGCCCAACGTGCGCCACGTTGCCGTTTTGCCCGAGTATACGTTCTTTATTTGTTGCACGGTTAAGCTGTCCACGGGATTGTTCTTACCCGTTAAAAACACGAACGCTTCCTTTCCGATGGGGGTAAAAACCAAATCCGCGCCTGCGTCCTTTGCGCTTTTTAACTGATTTTCCGAGGCGTAAGCGCTGAATATAATATCCCGCTCTCCGTCAATCAGTCCTTCAAACGCCTCTATGGTATCCGTAAACACCACGCTGGCTTTCGCCTGCCCGTTGGGTGCGTACACCGCCTCGGCAAACGCCGAGTACAAAGGATACAGCGCCAACGACCCGTCCAATACCGGGAACTCTTCTTGTAACCCTAATGAGGACGCTTCTTCCAGTCTGGCTACCTTTTCATTGTTGCAAAAAGGAGCGTATACACTCAGGTCGGGATAGGGCTTGGGTAGATTAGAGGTGTCGTGCGCAATCCACCAATCTCCTCTCACGGCTTTTGGGAATAAAATTGCGGAGAGCGCCATAACGGCGGCAAGAATAACCGATAAGCTTGCCGTGGGCTTGGTATGCTTATGCCAAACGAGCACCGTGCCGCTCACGCAAAAGATAACAGCCAAGGCCATGGGTACGGTGGCAACGATATTGTCTATGTAGGCAAACTGCGAGAAATATTCGAGTTTATATAAAATCCAGCCACCCATGCCCCAGATGAGGGCAGTGAAGAGAATGCAAAGCAGCGTGAAAAAAATGCGCTTTGTGCGGGGGTTTTCCATTTTATTTACTCCTTACATCAAGGAAATAATTGCCACGCCCGATTGATACAGATAGATGAGGACGGCGGCGGTGATAATGGGCAATAAAACCGAGATGAGCGCAACAATCACGCCTTTTTTGCCAATTTTTTCTTTCCCTTGGCAGAGTGCGTAGATACCTAGCACCACGCCGATAATAGGGGAAAGAATTGTAGCGGTGAATACCACGCCGGAGAACGGAGTCAAAAAGAGGAGTAAGACGCCCAAAAAGAACCAAAGCGGGGTGAGTAAATCAAAAGCTAAGGCATGGACGGACAAATAATATTTCTCTCCCTTCAAAGGAGTGGATTGCTTTTCTTTTTCTAACTTTAAATGCTCGTCTTTCATTTTTTTCTCCTTATCTTTTTTATTTTTGGTATTATCAGTATAACACACTAAAAAGGGGATGTCAATACCTCTTTTTTTGCCTTTACCGCTGTGCTCGCAATAAAAAAAGGGGCTCTCTTTTAAGCCCCTTCGCTTTCCTTCGTTTCCTTTGCTCGCTGCCGTAAATACTCTCGCACCCACTCGTGCTCTTCCTGCCATTTGGAGATGGGCAGTTTAAATTTCAGCTCGCAATGCGCAATAAATTTTTGAACGTCATTTACCTTCCATACCTCTTTCAGCTCTTTTTGTGTTACCGGTTTAATCTTTTTAGCCGTAGCCTTTGGCTGATTTTCTGGTAAATCCTCGCCGGCGTAAATGTATAGCCCCAGCCCGAACATCGCAAGGTTTTTCGTCAAGCAACGCATGATGGCCTTGTTGATTTCGGTCATTTTTGGCTGCAAAATGGTATTGTTCCTTGCGTCCATAACGGGCAGCCACATTTCGTACGTTAAATCGCCTACACTCACCCACGTCTGCACCATGTATCCGATTTTCTCGTTTCCCGAACAAAAAGTCCCGTCAAAGGGATTGACCTTGTAGGTCGCCTCGGGATACACCTTTTTAAACTCTGCCCATGCCCATGCCCAAGAAAGATAGGTCAAAGAGCCCTTCTTTTCGGTCTTATCCGTAAAGTCTATTTTAAATAATTCATCAAACCGCATGTGTTTCTCCCGTCCATATTCTTTCGCTATCTATTTTGCGCCAAGACTGTTTTTTTTATACAGTCACAAAATAAAAGGACGGTGGGGGATATAAATAAAACCGCCACCCATGTTTTGGGCGGCGGTTTGTTGGTGGAGTAAGTTAAACGTAAGTTGAACCGCTCAAATAATTATTTTTCAATCCATTCAAATTCAATAAAATCTGATTCAATTTTTATAACTATATATTCAGATTGAAACAACTCAATAATAATGGAATTATAAGCGACGTAATGCGCTAAATACTGCATAGGCTTAAATCGCTTCTTAAATATCTTATCATTATTTTCTAATATAAAGCCTTCCCCCTTCATTAAAGATAATTTTGATTTCCACTTGTACGTATCAAAAATAGGGTCAAGCAAATGAATTCTTATCCGTAAAGACTTTGCGTTTGAATTGCTGTCTTTAATAGAATCATGCGGCGAAATATCTTTCTCAAATGTTAATGTTAAAAATTCGGAATCATACTTTACTGCCGTCACCCAGCAATCGTGAGGTGTTGGAATTGTAGGTAATATATCTTGGTTTAAATAATATTTTGTCTCCACTTTATTTTCCTATTGTAATGATATTTTATTCTCAATCGTTATACAAGAAGCCGTTAATATTCTGCGTATTCTTCCGCATAAATTGCGTTTTTCCTTAAATATTTCTTCCCTAATATGACCTGTGGAAAATAATAGCTTTAACCAACTTTCCGTTTCAAAACATTCTTTTCTAGCAATTTTTAATTTTGAAAGCATATCGGGCAAACTTTGTGGATATTGTGCTTCCGTGATATTCGCAAAAACACTTGACGAAGATTTACGAATTTGAAAAACGGTATTTGAACAATCTTTTATTTTGGATAATGATTGACTTAGTAATTCAATTTCTATAGCTAATTGTTCAGCGTATTTCATTAGTAAGTTTTCTTTCATAATTTTACCTTATAAAAAATCACAACGTCAGTTGTGTATGGTATCTGCGTTAGCGGTATGGAATCGATTCGTGAGAACCGTATGTAATCAAGCCGAAAGGATGACATACACGGCAAGCCGTGATTACATGCACCTACGGCGATTACATACCAAACCTTTGGCTTAGATAAACAACCTAAGTTGAAGATCAACTTAGGTTGTTTATGGTGGAGATAGCGTGACTCGAACACGTTACCTGTACGTTGCGAACATACCGCTCTACCAGATGAGCTATATCCCCGAATATAAAAATAAAAAGCAATACGATTTTGCGTATTTTCGGTTCTATTATAAAATATATAATTTGAAAAGTCAATAAAAAAATATTAAAAATATCAAAATGTAAAGCAAAAAAAACTTGATTTTTTTTTTGGAATGGTATATAATGTATAAGCTTGCAGAGATGTCTGAGTGGTTTAAGGAGCACGATTGGAAATCGTGTGTAGGTCATAAGCTTACCGGAGGTTCAAATCCTCTTCTCTGCGCCAAAGGAAAAGGAACTCGACTTAGAGTTCCTTTTTTCCTCTTTAATTTTCTTTTAAAAAGGAATATACGCAAAGCATGGAAAATCATTTTGAAAGAGCTTTCAATATCATGGAGAACGAGGGCAGAGGCAAAACCTTGCTTTTGCACAGCTGTTGTGCGCCCTGTTCTTCGGCGTGTTTGGAGCTGTTGCACCAATACTTTCAAGTGACCGTGCTCTATTATAACCCCAACATTGAGGACGAGGCGGAATATTCCAAGCGCAAAGCAGAGCAAATCCGTTTGTTAGAGCAGACGGGTTGGGCAAATTTTTTAGACTGTGACCATGATGCAGCCGCTTTTCAGGCGGTATCCAAGGGATTGGAAAGCTGCCCCGAACGGGGCGAGCGCTGTTATAAATGTTACGCTCTCCGTTTGGAAAAAACGGCACAGCTCGCCAAACAAAAGAGGTTCGATTATTTCACCACCACGCTGTCTATTTCTCCCTATAAGGTGGCGCGTTGGATAAATGAAATCGGGTATGCCTTGCAGTCGAAAACGGGCGTACGCTTTTTGCCGTCCGATTTTAAAAAACGCAACGGATACCTTCGTTCCATCGAGCTTTCCAAAGAATACGGTTTATATCGTCAGGATTTTTGCGGCTGTCAATTTTCCAAAAAAGAGAGAGAAGAACAGATTAAAAAATAGTTAGAAATTTTTTTGTATTTTTCGTCATTTCCGCTTGACAATTTATATGATTTAAAATATAATAACATAGCTTGATGTGTTGTGGCATGTTGAATTAAATATGCTGATATGGCTCAGTAGGTGAGCGTTTCTTGATAAAGAAGGCTCTCGGGTTCAATCCTAAAAATTAAATACACTTTTTTCAAATTAAATATGCTGATATGGCTCAGTAGGTAGAGCGCGTCCTTGGTAAGGACGAGGTCCCGGGTTCAAATCCCGGTATCAGCTCCATAAAGACACCCCTAAGCGGGTGTTTTTATTTTCCTCGTTTGCATGGGGTATAAATTATCTTTTTTTGCACAAAGTAAGCGTATAGCCAAAAAAGGAGTAAAATCATGCAAAGAAAAGTAAAATTACCAATTCTGTTCACCGTACTCGCCCTGTGTATTTTTGCCTTCACCGCCTTTGTTTCCTGTCAACAGAAACCGACGGAGAATACAACCATTACCGTGCAGAGCGAGCAGCTGCAAATGGAAGTGGGACAAATGCAAAAACTGGGCGTATCCGTAGACCCTATTGACGCACTCGACAAGCAAATCGAGTGGGAAAGCTCCAATGAAAAGGTAGCAACGGTCAAAGACGGTATGATTACCGCCGTCGGCAAGGGCGAAGCCACCATCACGGCTACGACCAACGGCAAGAGCGATTCCTGCAAAGTAATCGTAGAGGAAAAAGGCCAAACGCCTTCCACGCCCAACGGAACGCAAAAGTCCAACGACAGCGGCATGCAGGGCTAAAAATCCGCCAAAAATCGTACAAAAAACAAAAATCGGGAAAAAGGGGTAAATATTTGCAAATTACCTCTTTTTTTTTGTTTTCCGTCCGTTGCGTAAATTGGTAAAGTATGTTATAATAATACGGATATATTCAGAAAACAATTTTCTACGGAGGAAATCATCTGTATGGCAGAATTAAATATCATAGCCCTCACCAAGACCTATCCCAGTGGCGTTACCGCCGTCGACAATCTTTCCCTCACCGTAAATGCGGGCGAAAGCGTGGCGCTTTTCGGCTTGGAGCGCAGCGGTAAAAGCACGTTATTGCGCATGATTGCAGGCTTGGAGCCCGTAACCTCGGGGCAAATCGTGTTGGACGGCAAGGATATCACCGACCTCTCGGTCAAGGATAGAAATTTAGCCTACGTTTTCCAAAATACCACGCTTGATAACAATAAGACGGTATATGAAAATCTTGCTTACGGTTTAAAAAGCCGCAAAGCCCCCGCTGCCGTTATCGACGTCAAGGTCAAAGCCGTTGCCGAAATTTTAAACCTTTCGCAGGTATTGAACCGTAAGCCCAAAACGCTCACGGCGTTGGAACGCCGCCGTATTCTCTTGGGTAGAACGGTAGTGCGCGACCCCAAGGTATATCTCTTTGACGAGGCGCTTTCGGGTTTAAACGACGAGCTTCGCCTGCAAATTTTAAAGGATATCACCAAACTGCAAATTGCCCTGGGCTGCACCTTCGTATACGCCACCGAGAACATCGCCGAAGCTGTTACCGTAGCGTCCCGCGTGGCAATTTTAAGTCAGGGTAAGCTCTTGCAAATAGACACGCCCGAAAATTTATATCATTCTCCCGCCAACGGGTTCGTTGCCGAAATCATGGGCACACCCAAGCAATCGCCCGCGCAGTCGGACGGGGAGTAATTCAAATACTCTATGGATTTTCACACTTTTTTACACGTAGTGCAACATTCCCTGCTCGACACGTTAAAGCTGTTGCCTTTTTTGGCTCTCATTTACGTTTTAATCGAGCTGATGGAACGCAAAAGCTCCCTCGCCGGTGAAAACAGTCGGTTGAGCGGTAATCTCGGCGTGTTAATCGGTTCGGCTACCGGCTTAATCCCTCAGTGTGGGTTTTCGGTCATGGCGGCAAAGCTGTACGATAAGGGCTTCATTGCCCTCGGCACGCTCATTGCCATTTTTATTTCCACCTCGGACGAAGCGTTTATCATTCTGCTCTCCAGCGGTCAGGGCGCTCTTTCCATTCTGCCCATGATTTTAATTAAAATCATCGTGGGCGTCTCCATCGGTTACGCCGTCAACGCCGTATACAATCGGGTGCAAAAGCGCAAGGGGATCGAGCTCAATACGTTCACCAAAGCGGATAAAGCCGACTACCATGCCCGTATTTTCACGGTCAAAGATGAAGACGAATGCACCTCCTGCGGCAGAAGCCACAACGAACAGTCGCCCCTGCTCACCTACTTCGTCTTTCCCGTTTTACATAGCTTAAAGATTGCCGTCTATGTTTTTTTGGTCACCTTTGCCTTCGGACTGTTGGTCGAATGGATAGGGGAGGACGCCGTCATGCAGTTCATGCACAAAAACGTCTACGTTCAGCCCTTTATCACGTCGTTCATCGGGCTCATTCCCAACTGCGCCAGCAGCGTGGTCATCACCCAGAGCTATCTCTTGGGCGGCATTACCTTCGGCAGTTGCGTGGCGGGGCTGTGCGCCAACGCAGGGCTCGGCTTCGTCGTACTGCTCAAAAACACCAAAAAATATAAGAGAAATCTCATTTTGCTCTTCAGTATGTACGCCATTGCCGTGTGCGTGGGCTTGCTCTGTAACGCCCTGCAACCCGTTTTACAATCGTTATTTTAATTTTTTCCATAAGAGGAATATACAATGAATTTATTAAGCAAGCTGGCGCAATCCATTCAGCCGTATACGGCGGGCGAGCAGCTCAACGATAAAAAATACGTTAAGCTCAACACCAACGAAAATCCCTACCCGCCCGCACCCAAGGTGTATGAAGCCTTACAGGCATTCAACGCAGACATGCTCCGCCTGTACCCTGCGCCCAATTCGGATGCGCTCCGTGAAAAAATTGCAGAGGCAGAGGGTGTAAAGATTGAAAATATCTTCTGCGGCAACGGCAGCGACGAGGTATTGGCGCTCTGTTTTCCCGCATTTTTCGACAGCGAGGGGAAGGGAGCCTGCTTTGCCGATATTACCTATTCGTTTTACCCCGTGTTCTGCGACTTTTTCTCTATCCCGCAAAAAATCGTGCCACTCACCGAGGACTATCGTTTCAATTTAAACGAGTTCTCCAAGGTCGACTGTCAAGGCTATTTCATCACTAACCCCAACGCGCCCACGGGCGTCGGTATAGAGGGGGAACAAATTTTATCCTTCGTGCGGAATAACCCGCAAAAAATCGTCGTCGTGGACGAGGCTTATATGGCGTTTTTCAACCAATCGGTGGCGTCTTACGTCAATGAATACCCCAATTTATTGGTCGTAAAAACCTTCTCCAAAAGCTATTCCCTGGCAGGCATTCGTTCGGGCTACGCCGTGGGCTGTCAAGCGCTCATCGACGGGCTCTTCCGCGTCAAGGACTGCTTCAATTCCTACCCTTTAGACAGAGTCTGTCAAGAGGTCAGCATGGCGGCAATCGCGTCTAAAGAATACTATGACGAATGCACTCAAAAAGTCGTTGCCGAGCGTGAACGCCTAACCCATGCCCTCGTTGAACTGGGCTTTTACGTTCTGCCCTCGTCGGCAAACTTCGTGTTTGCCGAATACAAAAAAACGGGCGGAAAATTCATTTACGAACAGTTAAAGCAGCGTGGCGTGCTCGTCCGTTTTTGGAACAAGCCCCAGCTCAAGAACTTTTGCAGAATCACCATAGGTACCAAGGAACAGAACGATATTCTCTTACAATCGTTGCGGGAAATTTTAAACCTCACGGAGTAAGCAACTGCCATGCGACTGACCGATTTTTCTCTACAAAAGCTGGCGCAGTCAAAATACAAAGGCGAAATTTATTTTTCCAACTACGAAGAGGGGGCGGGCGTGCTCTCCCGTAAATATCCCTACGCCAAAATGCTCCTGTTGTTGAGCATAAACACGGCGGATAAATTCACCCTCTTTCAACAATTATTCCCACAGGCAACGGTGTGCGTGCTCTTACCGCAAGAGGGCGTTGAAAAGCTCTTTGCGCTTCCCGACGACCTTGCGCTCGTTCTCTCCTACGGTGAGGATTACGCCGTGCAGGCGGCGCGCTATTTTGCCTCGGTACGGGCGCTTCCCTGCGCCGTATTCGTGCGCAATGCGCAAGCAAAGCCCCTATGCATGCCCGAGATTGAGGTCTGTATCGGCGGGCAAAAGAGCCAATCAATTGCCAAACATCCCGAATTTTTATTCATCGACGACGCGCTGTGGGATAAGGACAGTTTTCTCCCCGCCTACGTCAACGTTTTATCCGCGCGGACGGCGCTGTTTGAGGCCAAGTTTAACGAGCTGATATTGCAAACGCTCTACGATAGGGATTGCAGTCAAACGGTGGAAAGCGCCATTGCCGTTTGTGCGCAAACGCCTTTTCCCTTTCTGGAAAAGCGTCAAATTTTCTGCGCATCGCTTTTAATTTGCCTGTGTGCGCAGAGCGGTTTTTCTTTGGGCGAGCTGGGCATACTCACTTCCATCTACGAAAGCTTGGGTGCAGGCTCGCTTGCGGGCTTTTACGCCATGGAAAAGCTTGCCAAAACCTATCAGGTGTTTTTCAAGTACGGAAACTATCGCAAATACTACACACCCCCGTACCATGCCCGTATCCGTCAGGCTTCGGGGCTGTATAACAAGAGTGAGGAAGAACTCGACAGCCAACAAATTCTACCCTCGGTGGAAACCTTGTCCTTATACGCGCAGGTATACGAAACCGTGCGCGCACAGTTTTTGTGCGAGGCGCAGGAGCTTCTGCGCCGCTTGGAATGGTTGGAGGACAACGTCAAAGAATACAAAGCTGCTTTTCCCATGGAAAACAGGCTGTTAAACGCCGCTTTGAAATATCTTCCCGAAGGGAATCCGCATTACGGACTGACTTCCTTAATGCGTGATTTCGGATTGCTGGATTTTTAAACCAATAAAAAAACGGAGCGAATTTTACCAATGACGATACAAGAAATAACCGCCGTCTCCAAGGTCTTTCTCTTGGACATGGATGGCACCATTTACTTCGACGAAACGCCCATCGGCGACATGAAAAACACCCTGCAAGCCCTGCGAAAGGCGGGCAAGAAATTGGTGTACTTCACCAACAACTCCTCTAAAACACCCGACGAATACGAGCGCAAGCTCAAAAAAATCGGTTTTTGGGAAGAGGGCGATCTGGTCTATACTTCCGCCATGGCAACCGCCGAGTATTTGCGGGAGTTTTACCCCGATAAACGGGTGTACGTCGTCGCCACCGACGCCGTGAAGGAAAGCTTTCAAGCCTACGGCGTTACCGTCGTGGAAGAAAATCCCGACATCTGCGTGTTGGCGTACGACACCACGCTGACCTTTGAAAAGCTCAGAAAAATCAATAAATACATCGTCGAGGGCGCGCTGTATATCGCCACCCATCCCGACGACGTATGTCCGTCCAAGGACGTTTTCCCGCCCGACGTGGGCTCGTTTATCGCTCTTTTGAAGGTATCCTCGGGCAAGGCGCCCGACGTCATCTGCGGCAAGCCGTACACGACCATGGGCGAGTGTATTCAACGCAAATTGGGCGTAAAGGGCAATCAAATCACCATGGTGGGGGACAGACTGCACACCGACATTCGCTTTGGCGTGAACAACGGGTTTCACACCGTCTTGGTATTGAGTGGCGAAAGCACGGAAGAGACGCTTAAAAACTCCCCCGACACGCCCGAGGCGGTGCTGCCTTCGCTCAACGAAATTACCGAGTACTTATAAAAATTATCAATAAGTGCGTAAATAATATTGAAAAAAATATTGTAAATTTTTTTTAATTGTGGTATACTAAAAGAACAGGACAACGAAAAAAATAAACTTTTTTGGAGGAATTAACAATGATTATATCAAAAGAAGTTGAAGAAATGGTATGCGTTGCCAAAGGCGCGGGCGTTGCCAAGCATGAAAATGCGGCTATTCCCGAAGAAGGTCTTTGGATTCATGCCAAAGAAATCAAGGACATCAGCGGTTTGACCCACGGCGTGGGTTGGTGTGCTCCTCAGCAGGGCGCCTGCAAATTGACCTTGAACATCAAGCAGGGCATCATTCAGGAAGCATTGGTAGAAACCATCGGCTGTTCGGGTATGACGCACTCCGCCGCTATGGCGTCGGAAATTTTACCCGGCAAAACTCCCTTGGAAGCCTTGAATACCGACCTCGTTTGCGACGCTATCAATACGGCAATGAGAGAATTGTTCTTGCAAATTGTATACGGCCGTTCTCAATCGGCGTTCTCCGAAGACGGTTTGCCCGTCGGCGCAGGCTTAGAGGACTTGGGTAAGGGTCACCGTTCCCAAGTAGGTACTATGTACTCCACCCTCCAAAAGGGCGTCAGATACCTCGAAATGGCAGAAGGCTACGTTACCCGCATGGCACTCGATAAGGACAACGAAGTCATCGGTTACGAGTTCGTATCCTTGGGCAAAATGACCGATTTCATCAAAGCCGGCATGGAACCCAACGAAGCTTGGAAGAAGGCGCAGGGACACTACGGCAGATTTACTGCCGAACAGGGTGCGGTGAAGTTCATCGACCCTCGTAAGCAATAATCGAGGAGGTACAATCATTATGTCATTATTTGAAGGATATGAAAGAAGAATTGATAAAATCAACGGCGTACTCAAAGAATACGGCATTTCCTCCATCGAGGAATGTAAAGACATCTGTCTTTCCAAGGGCATCGACTGCGATAAAATCGTAAGAGGCACCCAACCCATCTGTTTTGAAAATGCAGTTTGGGCATACACCGTCGGCGCTGCCATCGCTATCAAGAAGGGCTGCACCAAAGCTGCCGACGCTGCTGCCGCTATCGGTATCGGCTTGCAGGCATTCTGCATCCCCGGCTCGGTTCCACAAAACCGTCAGGTCGGCTTGGGCCACGGCAACCTCGCTTCCATGCTCCTCTCCGAATCCACCGAATGCTTCTGCTTCCTCGCCGGTCACGAATCCTTCGCAGCCGCTGAAGGCGCAATCTCCATTGCACAGAACGCAAACAAGGTAAGAGTAAAGCCCCTCCGCGTTATCTTAAACGGCTTGGGTAAGGACGCTGCGTATATCATCGCACGTATCAACGGCTTTACCTACGTAGATACCAAGTTTGACCACTACACCGAAACGGTTACCATCAATTACGAAAAAGCATTCTCCGACGGTCCCCGCGCCAAGGTACGTTGCTACGGCGTAGACGACGTTACCGAAGGCGTAGCCGTCATGAAGCTCGAAAAGGTTGGCGTATCCATCACGGGTAACTCCACCAACCCCACCCGTTTCCAACACCCCGTTGCCGGTACCTATAAAAAATGGTGCAACGAAAACGGCGAACAGTACTTCTCCGTTGCTTCGGGCGGCGGTACGGGCAGAACGCTCCACCCCGACAACATGGGCGCAGGTCCTTCCTCCTACGGTATGACCGATACCATGGGCCGTATGCACTCCGACGCACAGTTTGCAGGCTCTTCCTCCGTACCTGCACACGTAGAAATGATGGGCTTAATCGGTATGGGTAACAACCCCATGGTTGGCGCAACCGTTGCGGTAGCCGTTGCCGTTGAAGAAGGCATGAAATAAGCCTTTATTTATAAGGCTTTCAGCGTGTTTTTTGGCTTTTATAAGAACTTGTAAAAATCAAATCGCGAAAATTAAATATGAAAAAAGTTAGACACATCATTTTGGGTAAAACCATCGTGATGTGTCTGATTTTTTATATACGGATTTTGGAGGTTTTTACAATGAAAAAATTGAAGATGACGGCTACGAAAACGATGACTTTTGAAGAAGGGTGCAATAAGTATTTGGAGTATTGTCGGCAACGAAATTTACGAGAAGGAACGATTAAACATTATCGGCAAAGCTATGATTATTTTTATAAATACTTTGATAAAGATATGCTGGTAGAGGATATTGATATAAATACCTATAAAGACTACGTATTGCATTTAAAATCGACTTTAGATAACGACGTCAGCATAAATTCGTATTTGCGTGATTTGATAACAACAATTCATTTCTTTATGGACGAGGGCTATATTCCACATTTCAAAATGCAGGCAATCAAGGTCGATAAAAGCCATATTGAAACGTATAACGAACAGGAATTGCAGTTGCTTTTGAAGAAACCTAATATTAAAGAATGTTCTTTTACCGAATTTCAATGTTGGGTTATGACGAATTTTCTTTTCAGTACGGGCGTAAGGCAACGAAGTTTAATGCATATTCAAGTGAAAGATATTGATTTTGATAATAACGTCGTCTATGTCAACGTAACGAAGAACAAAAAGCCTTTAATCGTGCCTTTAAATCAAACGATGGTAAATATCTTGTCCGAGTATTTGAAATATCGACAGTAGCGCGTGCTCTTTCTCCTTAAAAATATTGCAAAAAAGATTGTTTTATAAAAAATAAAAAAAGTGGCACATAAAAAACAAATGTTTATATTGTCGTGTTATAATAGAATTGATATCCGAGGCAACTGAAAAAATCCGCGGTAAAGTTGTTTGAGATGTTGAATTTTAATAAAATTAAGGAGAAAAAGATGACAGAGCAAGAAGCAAAAAGATTGATTGAACAAATTCAGTCGGGAGCGAGACGGTATAAGGAGCAATCAAAATCTCTCGGAAACGGTAAAGCGATTCAGGCAAGAGAAGTAGCCACAATGGAAGTTTCCAATCGTGCATCAAGTAATTCAGAAGTACAAAATGTTACGTTGGGCAATGAGTATTTTATTTTGGAGACGAGAACTCTGGAGAACGGTGTAGAGTGGGAAGATAATATCACGCTTGGTCATATTGGTCCACCGCTTTACTTTGGGGTGTTAAGAGTAAAGCAGGCTGAAATTTTACAGTATTTGGGAATTACGCCTGCGGACGTAAGTCAGCTTTCCGTTGAAATTTCCGGAGCAATGGGCGGACTTGGTTACCCGGTTTTGGTTGTTGGTAGTCTTGATGATTTCGATAGTCAAATCTGCGAAGTTGATTTTAATAATATGGCAGTTAATATCGAATTACCGTTCACTGAAAGCCAAACAAAGGAATACTTTTTAATGCCTGACGTGAACGAAGGATATTATTGCTATTTTTATCCTGACAACGTGACTTTACGCGTAGAGTATGTCCCTCCGAAATTAACGAAAATAGAAATTACAAAATCTCCTACGGAGGTTCGTTATTTAGAAGGAGAAAATTTCAATTCCAACGGAATGGAAGTAACGGCATATTATAGCAACGGAACCAATCAAAAAGTAACCGCTTATACCGTGAATACGACCAGCTTGTCTCTGAACGATAAATACGTTCGAGTATCCTATACAGAGAACGGAATTACGAAAACTTGTATTCAATATATAACGGTTATGAAAGGGGAACAAGGTTATTGGGGCAATAAATATTACGGCAATGCGTGTATTGGAGATAACCCTCAATGGAACCTTGCTACTTTGGGGGTTGTTCAATCGGTGGGTGGAAATGCAGTCGGAAATAAATCCTTTGAAATCGGCGCCGAATTAATGTATGTGCAGCAAATGCCGAAGCGATTAAAGGATCTTTGCGCTGGTATGCCTGCAAATTGGAAGCTTGACGTACAACAGTTTGTTTTATTGGACGGAAAAGACGAAAACGATAGTAATATCTATAAATATATCGACGCTAAAGGTTTTATACATACTTTTTACAAATTTGATTCTAATCGCTATTACGATGTCGAGGGCATGGGCTTGATATTAAGCGCATCTTCGGAGAGTGAGATTACTATCGAGAATCTGCAAGGGGACCAATTGCATTTTACAGACGGCAGACTCGATTATAGTAAGTCTGGTAGAAATGTTGACGCAAAAAAGATGTACCAATATGATTCGGACGGTATGTTGATAAAGGTATATGATGATCGAGATGAGACCACCTGCTTATCCTTTACTTATAATGGCGTATTAACCCAAATTACGGCTAAATATAAGGGCGCTATCGTCCAAAGGTTGAAATTAGAGTATGAAGATAATAAGCTTAGTAAAGTGTCGAAAACGGTTGGTGCAAACGAAAAAGATTTAGTTCACCTGCGCTACGACAATGATGGTTATTTAGAGATTGTCTATACTTCCGACAATGCGGCGGTGAAATTCAACAACTCATTGGATACAACTTTAAACGGCGGTTTTTATAAAACGGATTGTATTTCTCACGGCTATATGAACGATGATCAATTTGTAGAAGTTAGTAAGCTTTATTGGGGTACGTACAACGTGCAAACCACTGACTTTAAAACGATGAACGAAATTTGTTTGCGTGATGAAAATAATCTTAATACATCGTATTTCTTAGACGGAGACGCACGAATTATCGGTCAATTTGAAGGCAATCGAACAAACGGATATAAAACACTCCACAAAGAAGAAGGCTTGACGATTAATTACAGCCCTTATCATACATCGGAAAATCTTACAACGGTTAATGCAAGCAGAATTAACAATGAGGTGAACGGAAAGATTCAAAACGGTAAAAATGAAATTGACGATTTAGAGGTTACGGAAGGGCAATTGGATGGGGCAAAAAATCTCGCACTCTCGTTTTACCTTTATCATGCTTGCGCCAAAAAGAGACTGTTTGCAAAAGTAACTATCAATAATTCCATTGTCGAATGGCGAGAATTGAACGCTTCCGCGTACGAGGTCTGGCAGAAAGTAGTCGTCCCCTTTACAAGACCGAACGCTACCATTACAAGTATTAAAATTGAAGTGTATAGCGGAACGCAAGCAGAAACCGTATTAATCAGCAACTTAAAGCTCATTAAAAGCGAGAAAACTGCCCTTCATCTGAAAAACGGAGCGGTAAAGTTCAAAGATTGTGCAGAAATCAGGCTGTATGACTATTCGTCGAGCACACCCTCTGTCGTTTTTAACAATCAAACAAGCAATGACTTGTTTATGAGCGAGTCGGATGTATTGATGACGCTACGCAAAGCGCATATAGCTCCTGCGTCCAACGGAGTAGACGTATATTTATGCAACGGTAGAAAGATTAAACATGTTCAGCTCGGTATCTCTGCGGGAAGCGGTGATTCATATTGTCTATTGTCGGCAATGAGTAATGCAGATTCGGAGGCGGAGAAGCATTGGTTTATTCAAAAAGACTCCGCAGACGGTAGCACCGTTACCAAGCAATATATTACTTTCGGTGAAACAGAAATAGTAGATACGTTGGTAAAAACAGAAACAGTAGATACGTTGGTAAGAAAGTTGGTAGGAGAGGAGGTAATCGAAAGCGAAACGCAAGAAATCTATAATAAATTCGGGCAAATCATGCAAAAAACGGATGAACGCGGTGCAAAAACGAATTATGAGTATTTTGACAACGGTGAATTGTGTTATGAAGCAATCAACGCCGACGGAAAAGAATTAATACTGTTTGAAGTTGGTGCCGACGATAACGACGAAGAAGAATATGTAAATATAAAGTACGGCGGTTTCGGGGCAGAATCGTATGAGTATAATAAAAATTACGGAACCCTTGACAAAATCACTAAATACGACTATAATATTAATACCAACAGTTACACTCCCACCAACCGTACGTTTGAGTACGCCTATGACGATTATTACGAAACGTTAAGGAGCATTACAGCGAAAGAGGGCGATGTAACAGTTGCACAAAATACGTTGAGTGAAGACGGAAACGTTAGTACGGTGGGCGACGGACACGTAAATTACAAGCAAGAGTACGACCCTGTGACGCAAAAGCTCACCGTGTCCATTGAAACCGCCACCGACAGCATTCCCGTATACAGTCAGCAGCAAAACGGCTTGCAGACGGTGGAAACGTATTATAACGATACGCCGTATAGTGAGACCACGACCTATGACAAGTACGGTAAAGTTCTTCAAAAAGGCCCTGTAACGTACTCTTATATAGATGCAGATAAAAACATTAGTGCCGCAAGCTATCGATTGAGAGCAAAAGAGGACAGCGCAACCGATTTAAAAACCGTTTATTCGTATGATAACGATGGTCAAGTAAAATCGGTTAGCCAAAAGAAAGGTTCCACCGAACAATTCCGAGTAACCAAAGATTCTTCTGTTAAAACGACTTATCAATACGGTAACGGTACGGCTGCAACGGAAACGGAATATGATACCAATAAAGCAATTTCTCCGAGAGTAAAGAGTATAAAAAATTATGCAGACGGTGAAGAAAAGGAGATTATGTGCTGGAAGTATGATTCCTACGACAGTTTCGGGCGAGTAACTCAAAAAAGCAATACAAACGGTCCTTTTGAGACTAATACGTATACATTTAGCTACAAGGCAAGCGGAACAAATGCGCATAATCTGATTTCCACCTATAATTATAACGAAGCGTTGGTCTTTTATGGTGATTTTTTTGTATTGAACAGAAGCTATGAATACGACGGACAGGGAAATATTGTCGAAGAGAATGAATATAGCAACTGTAGAAGCCTGAATGCAACAGCAGCAAGTGATTACCAAACCGAACATTCCTATACCTATGACAGCCAAAACCGATTGACTTCGGTAACGAGTGTAACAACCGATCATAGTGACAATTTCTTATCCCAAAACCATTATGAATATACTTACTATCCCAACGGATACTTGAAGTCTATGAACAGAAACGGTTTTGCGGGCAGCTTATCCTATGACGATCGCGGCAGATTGTTTGGTATACAATACCTTGGCGGTGGTGCTGCCGGAGGGTTGAATTCGTTTCAGTATACTTACGATGATTACGGCAACCGAACGGTTAAACAGTACTATAATTACGGTCAGGTAGTAGCAACTTACACTTGGGCTCGGGGAAGACTGCTTTCAAGCGTGGAGAACGGAAACAATACGGTAAAGGCAAGCTATACCTACAATGCCGACGGCGTAAGATACAGTAAAAGCGTAGAGTATACACCCATCGACGGCGCAAAAGAAACCAAGTATACCGTCTTCTACTACGACGGCAATAGGTTGATGGGCGAGGACAGACCCAATAATAAAAAAATCAGATATTTTTACGATGGCGAAGGCATTTGCGGCTTCCGCTACGGCGAGAACAACAACTGGAAAGAATACACCTACGTTAAGAATTTGCAGGGCGATATCGTGTTAATTAAGGACTCGAACGGCTACCCGAGAGTAAAGTATGAGTACGACCCTTTGGGCAGAGTGGGCTGTGTGGCATTGGATATTGCCGACGATGACGGGGTAAATGAACTTGAACTTGGGGAATTGAATCCCTTCCGTTACCGTGGATATTATTACGATGAAGAAACGGGCTTGTATTATCTGATGAGTCGTTATTACGACCCCGAGGTCGGTCAGTTCATTTCTCCCGACAGCTTTAATTATCTGAACCCTCACACCATCGGCGGCGTTAATTTATATGCTTACTGCCTGAACAATCCTGTGAATTACAAACAAAGACCCGTTTCTTCTGGTGGTTCAATTACTGATTCATCGTTATCTGAGACATTAGGTGTAGGGTTCGTACCTATTGTAGGTGTTACAGGTGGTAGTTTTGGGATATTTAACCAAACATTAAAAGGTTCATTTAGAAATGGATTACTATTTGGTAGTGGAAGTATCACAGGACTTTATGCTGATTGGAATGCACGAGCTCAAATTGGTTTAAGAAAAGGCACTGTTAAGGTCGGTATTGCAGGTAAATTTTCAGTATTAAATGTTAGTGGTCAAATTGGATTTGGAACTGAAGATTTGAATTTATCTTTAAAAGTCGTTGGTGATGCATTAACTGTATCAGGAATGGCAGGTATATTTATTGATCCTAAAAAGAACACTTACTTTATTGGTGCGGAGGCAAAAGCTACAGCATTGAGTGGAAGAGTTGGTGGACAACTTGATATATTTGGTCTTCAAATAGAAGCTGGGTTATCTGGAGAACTAGGTTCTATTGGCGGAAGATTAGGTATTGGATTAAGACCTACCAATGACGGAAAAATGGAATTTTATTTTGGCTCAGGATTTGCGTTAGGCGTAGGATGGGATTTCTATATTAGAATTCGATTTGATGGATTGTTTTAATAGGGAGGATTGAGTTATGAATAAACATTGGTACAATTACGGCAACATCTTTAAAGTTAAGTTTAGAAACCATTTTTGCTATAAATGTGGCGAAAAATTAATGGTTGTTAAACATCGAAAAGTTGTAGATCAAAAATCGGAAGAAGCAAAATATTATGATTTTGATGCTGGTGGAGATGGAGCGATAATGGTAGGGCCATGTGAATTTATTCATAAAGTATTTTTCTGTCCTAAGTGTTCTCAAAATATTGAATTCATAACTCAGATTAATCAAGAAGATATTGAAATAATCATCAAAAAAGTTATAAGTTATTTTAAAAAAAGAAATAGAGAAATATTTATATCAAAGAGTTATGAAACAAAATTAGGCGAATTTATAGAAAACAATTTTAGATTAAATGATGATATTATTCTTTGTTTGCATATATCTGAAAAGAACAAAGAGTCTAAAATATATAAAATTCCAATAATTAGAAGAAAGTTTTGGGAACGTCCGTATTATTTTGATATATCCAAAAAGAAATTAATTAATTTTATAAAATAAAACTAGTACAAGGGAAGATGCTGAAAACAGCATTTTCCTAAGTTCTTCAATTAAAAATAAATTATCTAAATAAGCTTTTATAAAGAATGAAATAAAAGTTGTTGGTAGCGTTAAAAGTCGCATCTCCTTTTTTCCTTTGAGAAATGTAAAATCAAACAAACTTATAAGCAAAAAGGCTTACGGTCAACCGTAAGCCTTTTGTCTTTATATCTGCTCCATTTTTGCTGACGACGAAGAATATGTAAATATAAAGTACGGCGGTTTTGGGGCAGAATCGTATGAGTATAATAAAAATTACGGAACCCTTGACAAAATCACTAAATACGACTATAATATTAATACCAACAGTTACACTCCCACCAACCGTACGTTTGAGTACGCCTA